>CAMGJS010000115.1 GCA_946056455.1 uncultured Clostridia bacterium
GTGAGGATGAATCGTCGGCGGCAAAAGCGTCTGCACAGTCGGAATACATTTTGGGAATACCTCCGCCAAGGTCTTTTATTATGCCGAATGCGGAGGAGCCTTTTTCTTTTAATATCGCCATAAGGATATGCTCCGTTCCTGCAAGACGCGCTCCCGTTTCTTCGGCGATATTCACCGCCTCGTCAAGAATTCTGCCCGATGTGGGAGTAAGGCAGTCGGGCGAAAGCTTTGTTTTAAGACCTCTACCCACAAGCTCCTCTATCTTGTCCTTTATCTTTTCTTCCGTAATTCCTGCCGAGCGGAGTATCACCTTTGCCGTTCCCTCGGAGGATATTCCGAGAAGGATATGTTCGCTTCCGATATAGGTATGACCGAAATCCTCGGCAACATCAAAGGCTTTTTTCAATGAAATATTTGCAAGCCTTGTAAAATCGTCATAACGGTACACTTCAAAGCTACCCCCTTAGTTTTATTATACTATTGTTATTTTACTCCGCAGACGGCAAAATGACTGTCGAAAGCGGTAATATTTTTTTCTGTAACACATTTTGCCTGTTTCCATACAATGTACTATAAAACGAAAGTGATTTTTCACAACGGAAATAAAATTCCGTAAAAATTCGTTTTAATACATTTTAAAAAGGAGTGTATCTGATTTATGAACTGTGGATTTGGCGGAAATAGCTGGTGGATTATCATTCTCATCATTATCGTTCTCGGCGGTGGCTGGGGCAGCTTTAACAACGGTTGCTGCTGCAATCCTTGCTGCTGCAACGGCAACAACAATAACAACTGCTGCGAAAACAACTGCGGATGCGGATGCTAATTACCTGAGCAATGCTCCCTTGCAAAGAACTGTATTAAAACAGTCCTCTTGTAAGGGGGCTTTTTCTATTCCGAGCGCAAAGCGATAACGGGGCTTAATGTTGACGCTTTATAGGCAGGATATGCTCCGAAAACCGCGCCGACTAATACCGTGAACATTATCACTCCTAAAATCCCATTTATTCCGATAAAAGACGGCAGACCGACCATCATTCCCGCTACATAAGAAACCACCGTACCTATCACCGCACCGCTTATTCCTCCTATTAAGGTAATAAGCACCGCCTCTGTGAGAAACTCAAAAAGAATATCCTCGCTTTTTGCTCCTATGGACTTTTTTATGCCTATTTCTCTTGTTCGCTCCTTTACTGAAACAAGCATTACAGTCATAACCGAAAGCCCCGAAACGACAAGAGAAATTCCTGCGATAACACCGAGAGCCTTTGCGCTTATATCGGCAATTTCGTTCATCTGGGACTTTTGTTTTAAAAGATTTTCAACCCGTATTTCAATCTTTTCGTCCCTTGAACAAAGTACCGCGTGGGAAAGAGCGTTTGATACCGAGTCGGAGTCGCTTTCATCATAGAGCTTTACCGCTATCTGCGTGAAATATCGGTTGCTTGTTTCGTCCGCAAGAGTGGTGTATGGCACATAGACAAAGGACGGGACAAGGTCACCGAACATATTCTGCAAAATATTTACGCCGTTGCTGACAACGCCTATCACCTCAAAGCTTTCCTCTCTGCCGTCTATTACTATATCTATTTCCTTGCCTATGATATTGTCCCTTTTGTATCTATCAAGGGCTATCTGCTCGTCCACAACGCACACCCTTCTGCCCGAAAGAACATCGCCCTTGTTTATCAGCCTTCCGCTTTTGGCGACAAGCTCTATGACATCGTCGGCGTCCTCGTTGACGCCCCATACCATAGCATTGCTCTCCTCTCCCCTTGCGGTAATCGAGGTAAAGTAGTTCATCAGAGGCATTGCGTTTCTCACATTGGGGACGGTTTTTAATACTTCAAGGTCCTTTTCCCACAAGCCGTCAGAATTATTTGCCGTTCCCGTAACAACAAAGCTGTCCATACCCATATTTGTGAGCTGTCTGTCAACCGCCGTCTTTCCCATCTCGCCTATTGAAGAGATTATCACAACAGCGCTGACGCCTATGGATATTCCGCCGACGGTGAGAAAGGCTTTCAACCTGCTTTTTCTAATCACTCGCATACTTTGCTTTATACATTCCAACAAGCTTTTGCACCTCACTCCGAAATAACGATATAGGAGCCGTTCTCGATTTTTTCCTCACTGTAAATCACTCTGTCATCCTTTGTTATCCCGTTTTTCACCTCAACTCCGTCATAGGTTTCAAGGCCTGTTTCAATGTCCTTTCTCACCGCTACTCCGCCGTTGAAAACATAGACGAACTCGTTTCCGTTTTCGTCCGCCTTGATAGCTTCATAGGGGATAACGGATATGTCCTTTTCGTCGCCCGTAAAAATCTTCACCTTGACGCTGTAACCCGAACGGACATTGTCATCGGTGCTTGAAAGTTCAATATCCACGGGGACAAACACTGCTCCCGTTGCATTCTTCATTGCCGTATCGGATATGCTCTTTACAGTCGCCTCATAGAACATATCGGGGAACGCGTTGCCCGTAACATTTACCCTTTGCCCCTCTTTTACCTTATATATATAACCCTCGGGGATAAGCGCCGTGACATAGCCTTTTTCGTTTATTACCGAAAGCTCGCCCGAGGCTGAAACATAATCGGAATAGCTTATGGTTTTCATCTCGGTTATACTGCCCTTGGGCAAAGAATTTTTCCACATTAAAGGGGACAAAACAGCGGCGCCTGCCGACAAAGCAAACGCACACAGAAGAATTACCGTTTTTTTCATTGCAAAAAATCTCCTTTGAAACTCTTTTTTTCAGTAAGTATTATTGACAGCTTTTTTTGCGAATATAAGTCTTTTCAAAGAATATTTTTTGCAGACTTTGTTAAAGCTATTGCAAAAGAGGTGTTTTAAAATGAACTTCATCTGTTGCTCCGAAAACTGCAAATATCAGGAAAACGGATACTGTCATCTAAAAAATCCCGCAATAATCTATATCGGAAACAACTCCTGCTGGTATTTTGAAGAAAAAAACAGTCCGCCGAAAGAATTTTCCGACGAACTGTAATATTTTACTGTATTTTTTCAAAGGCTTGCTTTAAATCGGATACCCCGACAATCTCAATGGTGTATTTGTTCTTGTCGATATGCTTTTCACAGCTTTTTGGGATTATGCATTTTTTAAAGCCCAAACGCTCCGCCTCGGCTATTCGCTGATTTATATGCGAAACGCTCCTTATCTCTCCTCCAAGACCTATTTCTCCTATCGCAATAAGAGAATTGTCAAGGGGCTTGTCGATAATTCCCGAATAGAGAGCCAGAGCAACGGGCAAATCTGCGGCAGGCTCTTCAAGACGAAGTCCTCCGACAACATTTATAAAAACATCGAGAGTGCCGAAGAAAAGTCCCACTCTTTTTTCAAGCACGGCAAGGATAATGGAAAGCCTTGAAAAATCAAAGCCTGTTGCCGTTCTTCTCGGAGAAGAAAACCCGCTTTTGACTGAAAGCGCCTGCACCTCGGCAAGAACGGGGCGAGAGCCCTCCATAACGCAGGCAACGCATATTCCCGAAACATCAAGTGGTCTGCCCGAAAGAAGCATCTGCGACGGATTTTCGACCTCGCAAAGTCCGTTGTCAAGCATTTCAAAAACGCCGATTTCATTTGTCGAGCCGTAACGGTTCTTGACTGCCCTTAAAATTCTGTAGGAAAGATTTCTGTCGCCCTCAAAATGAAGCACCGCGTCAACGATATGCTCCATTACCTTCGGGCCTGCGATAGCGCCGTCCTTGTTGACATGACCAACGATAATTATGGGGATTTCCTCGTTTTTAGCCGTGTGCATAAAAAGGTTTGTGCATTCTCTCACCTGCGTGATACTTCCGGGGCTTGACGGCAATGAGGCAATGCCCATTGTCTGAATTGAGTCGATAATCACTATTTCAGGCTTTTCGGCGGAAATTGTATCGCACACCGCCTCGGCGTCCGTTACGGAAAGAAGATAAAGGTTTTCGGTCTTAACGCCAAGCCTTTGCGCCCTTATCTTAATCTGTCTTACGCTTTCTTCTCCCGATACATAGAGAATGGTGTGCTCAGAGCCAAAAAATTCGCATATCTGCAACAAAAGCGTGGATTTTCCTATTCCCGGCTCTCCTCCTAAAAGAACAAGGCTCCCCTTGACAAGTCCTCCGCCTAAAACTCTGTCAAGCTCTTTACTTCCAGTCGGGTATCTGATGTCGCCGTCAATGTCTATTTGTGACAGTTCCTCGATTTTATCCGCAACGGAAACAGGCTTTCTTGCGCCCGATTTCACCGTCGGTTTAAGCTCTATTTCTTCAAAGGTGTTCCATTCGTTGCAGGACGGACATCTGCCGTTCCACTTTGAGCTTTCGTATCCGCACTCGGCGCAGACGAAAACCGTTTTTGACTTTCCTGCCATATTTTATCCTCTTTTTCCTTCTATATATTCATTTATGCCCGAAAAAATAGTAAAGGCAACTTCTTTCTGATATATTGGATTTTTCAATTTTTCCGCTTCATCGGGATTTGAAAGAAATCCACATTCTACCATAACGGTCGGATTTTGCGAGTAGTAGCAGAGATAGAGTTCCTCGTGACAAAGCTTTATCTCCCTTGTATTTTCGGGCTGAAGATTTTTTACAAACTGCCCCTGCATTATTCGCGCAAGACGCTCACTTTCGGGGTTGTTATCCGAATAGAACATCTGCGCTCCGCTGTATTTTGAGTCGGTAAA
>CAMGJS010000116.1 GCA_946056455.1 uncultured Clostridia bacterium
GAAAGAAACCCACAGAGGCCTGAAAGGTTATTGCAAAAGAAACGGGTTTTTAAAAGGGTGAAATTTACGGCATAATATAAAATAATGCGAAAAAATTATCAAAAAAGGAATAATACACCTTCGTAATGTTAAAAATACTTTCGGAGGTGTTTTCTTTTATGAAAAAATACAACACATCAAAAAATGGTCTGTTAAAGGGCAAAGGCTTTATTCTTACGGTGACTGCCTGCGTTGCGGTAGTTGCGGCGGCAGGAGTAATCACATATCGTGAAACGGCAAAGAGCCTTGAAAATCAGCTGAATGTTACCCCGAAAACAACGGAAGTAACTCCGAAAATCCCGTCCTATGACGAGATAAAGGACGCAAACAAGAACAAAACGGGCGTCGAAAAGGAAACAGAGCAGACAACCACCGAACCTCAGAAAGCGACGGAAATTAAAATCAGCACCGCCCCGACGGTAAGGCAGAAGTTCTGCTATCCCCTTGCAAAAGAAGTGATAAACGAATACAGCGGCGGCGAGCTTGTCAAGTCGAAAACGCTGAACTGTTGGAAAACCCACGACGGCGTTGACATAAAGGCAGAGCTTGGCGACCCCGTTTCTGCAATGACTTCGGGCAAGGTGACAAAGGTCTATGAGGACGCTTTATGGGGAGTATGCGTTATTATCGACCACGAAAACGGCATTGAGGGGCATTACTACGGTCTTGCAAAGAATGTCAATGTCAAGCCCGACCAGAAGGTAGCCTCGGGTGAAGTGATAGGCGCTGTGGGAAATACCGCCGAGTGCGAGCTTGCCGAGGATTGTCATCTTCACTTTGGCGTAAAGCAGAACGGCGAATGGATAAGCCCTATCCCCTTTATAAGAGCGAATATGTAGCAAATACCCGATAATAACAAAAAAGGTACCCAAAAGGCTAAGTGACGATACATATTCTGTATCGTCACTTAGTCAATACGGTACCTTTTTCTTAATCCTTAAGGTCTATTCTCTCGGTCATATTATGGACAATTTCTTTGATAAGTCGTGGTAAGAAAGGCTTTGTGACAAAATCGTCACAGCCAAGGTCCCTGAATAATCCCAATGAGTCAAATTCCTTGTCGCTTGTTGTCAGCACAACGGGAACATCATATTTTTCCTTAATCTGTTTCAATGTTTCGATGCCGTCCATATCGGGCATATTCACATCAAGCAGAATAAGGTCGAAAGTTTGTTCTTCAAGAAGAGATAAAGCCTCTCTTCCTCCGCTTGCGGGGACTATCTCATAAATCGGCTCGTCCTTCATTATACGCGCGATTATCTTATTATTTATAGGCTCATCGTCAACGGTGAGAATTCTTCGCTGACGCTTGTCCCTCTGGCGCATTGTATAGTCCTTGTCCTCGTCTATCATAGCTATCATAATGTCAGCTATTTCGGGGTCAAACTGCGTTCCCTTACATTTTTCTATCTCCGCGCGGACAACATCCTGAGGCAAAGCGTTTCGGTAGCTACGGTTACTCGTCATAGCGTCATAGGAGTCCGCAACTCCCAGTATTCTTGCCGCCTCGGGAATTTTTTCTCCCGCAAGGCCGTTGGGGTAACCCTTGCCGTCATATCTTTCGTGATGATATTTTGCGGCTATTGCTATAAGCTTGCTTCCCGATATACCTCTGAGTATATGGTAGCCCGTAACGGGGTGTATCTTTATAATGTCGTATTCCTCGTCGTTAAGCTTGCCGTCTTTATTTATTATTTCAACGGGTATTCTGATTTTTCCCACATCGTGCAAAAGTCCCGCTCTGTAAATCTCGTCCTGCTCGTCCTTATTCTTGCCCATTCTTGCGGCTATCATACGGGAATATTTCGCAACGCGCTTTGAATGACCGCTGGTGTATCTGTCCTTTGCGTCGACGGCTTCACTGAGCGCTGTAACGGTCTGGACAAAGAGAGCCTTGATTTCACCGGTCTGCTCCGCTATTTTCTGTTCAAGGACAGTCTGCATTCTTTCAAGCTCGTTCTTTCTTGTGACAAAGATAATCATACTTACGATACATACAATCGTAAGCAGTAACGCCTCGGCGCAGACCGCCACAAGATATGCCCTGAAAAACGGCTTTTCCCACGGTCTTATCTGGGTTTCAAGGGTATAAGTCGTTTCTTTTATGACATATTCTCCCGTACTGTCAAGTACCTGAAAACAGATATTGTAATCCTGTTTGTCGGGCTTGAAAATCTTTATGGGTTCTATTTCGTTCCAGTTGTATATCTTCGGGTTATTGTCAAGCTCCTTGACAAAAAACCGCACCTTTGCATCAGAAAAGGCATAGTTTCTCACCGAAGCGTAAAGCTCGATATTTTCTGCGTTGGCAGGAATACTGATTTTAGACTCGTTTGTAATTTCAAGCGGTTTTCCGTCGCATTCGGCGGAGGTAATGCCGTATTTCATATCGGTATTATCGCTTTCAATTCTGTTGAAAACTATTACTCCGCTGTTACTGCAAAGGAAAATTCTGCCGTCCTTTGAAAGATAATTCTTCGAGTTCGCGGTAAGACCTGACAAAAGCCCCTTGCTCGCTCCGTAAAGCTCATAACGGGTGTCGCTGTCCGCACAAAGCTCCGAAAGCTTTGCTTCATACATTCCCGCACTGCAGGTAATATAAGCCTTTTCGCCGTCCACAATTACATCAAAGTTGTTAAAGTACGGGAAATTTGACAGCCTTCTTTCGCCTTTTTCATCAATATGACAGAGCGCGTTGCTCGTTACAACGATATAGCCGTTGTCGCAGGGAATGATTTTCAGAATGATATTCGATGAAAGACCGTTTGTTACCGTATAGTTTTTAACAATCTTTCCGTCGGATATAATATAGATACCGCTTCCGTCGCTTCCTGCCCATACATTTTTGTCGTTGCCTTCAACAATGCTGAGTATCTGAGTGTTGTCAAGTCCGTCCTCCGAGGTGAGCGTTCCCGTCAGCTCGCCGTCCTTAAAAAAGTTTATTCCGTCCGCCGTTCCCACAGCAAGAGTACCGTCCGAAAGCTCGGTCATACATCTGAAACGGTCGCTGGTTACGCCGTCAGTTTCCATTGTGTATCGTCTTATCTCGCCGTCCTGAGAATATCTGAAAAGTCCGCCGTAGGTGCACGCCCAGAGATTATCTTTGCTGTCGGCAAAAACATAACGCACTCGAAGTCCTTCGACCGCCTCTGCAAGCTTGCCCAATTTTCCGCTTATTCCGTTTTCGGTGAATACCACAAGTCCGCTGTCCGTTCCGCATACATAACAGCCGTTATAGTATTCAACAGCGTTGACAACTCTGCCGTCTATTCCCGCCTTTTCAAAGACATCTATAAAAGGACTTTCCGAAAGCTTCATTACTCCGAAATGTGTGGAAGCAAGCCACAGGTTGCCCTGATAGTCCTCGTGAAAATACACTATCGACGAGTCAAAGCCGTTGAAGCTTACCTTGCGGTATCTTCCGTCGTCGCCGATATATCCCGTCTCGGACCTCTGAGCTATCCAGATACGGCCTTTGCTGTCCTCAAAAATTGCGGAAATCTGGTCCGCCGTAATATCTATTTTTTCTTTCAGAGCAATTCCCTTTGAACTTACATCCGCACAGAAAAGCTCGCCCGTTTCGGTTCCTATCATAAGTCCCCGTGAGGTCGGAGCGATGCAGAAATAGAAATAGTCGCCGAAGCCGTTATTGTCAAGCTGTTTTACTCCGTTTTCATCAATAGTATAGACATCGCCCGTATTGTCAAGAGCCACAAGCTTATCGTTGTAAACGGTCATATATCTTACAAAGCTGAGGTTGTTATCAAGTATCTCAATGGTATCGTCACTGCTGAATTTGCATATCTTTCCGCTTGTTCCCACATATACATTGCCGTTATTATCTTCGGCAAAGCAACGGACAGAGTTTGACGGCAATCCGTTATCAACGGTGAAATATGTGTATTTTCCGTCCTCATATCTTGCGATACCTGCGTCGTTTGTTCCTATCCAGAGCCTTCCCTTGCTGTCGGTCATCATTCCGACAACATTCACAAGTCCGCCCTCTCTGATAAATTCAAACTGGGTGCCGTCGTATCTTGTAAGACCTGCATAGCTTCCTATCCAGACATAGCCATCGTCGGTCTCGCATATTACATTCGCCTCAGAGGAGCTCATTCCGTTTGTGTTGTCATATATCTCCTCGACAAAATTATATTCGGGAATATTGACGGCAAGAGTATCTATACGCGATATTCCCGATACGCAGGCAAGCGCCGTGATGAATGCAACAAGTGCGGCTGCGTTCTTATTTATATCCTTTGCTGCGCCTTTTTTATTTTTTATATGGTTAGTTATGTTGACAATGATAAAGCCTATGAGCATACTTACCTGCTTATCGACTACCTCGATAATAGCCTGCCCCGCAAGAGAAGCAAGAACTCTCGGTGTATCGTACCATTCAAGCATATCTATAAGGGTGTCGCCCCATATATTGCTTGTGTATCCTTCGCTGAAAATAAAGTTCAGGGGAGTGGTAACGACAGTGCAGAGTATAACCAGCCAGAAGCTTGAAACGCAGGTCTTTAAAACATTGTTGAAATATTCTTTGTTTATAAAATAATTGATAAGCAGAACATTTATCAGTCCCGTTATCGAATATACAATGCTAACGGGGCTGGAAAAAACGGCATAAAAGATATTG
>CAMGJS010000117.1 GCA_946056455.1 uncultured Clostridia bacterium
CTCCCGAAACATTACAAAGAAGAATAATGGAAGAGGCGGAATGGAAGATACTGCCCCGCGCAGTTTCACTCTTTTGTCAGGACAAGATACAGATTATCGACGGCAAAGCCGTTGTGACGGAATAGAAAGGAATTTGCTATGAGAAATATTGCAGAAGAACTCAAAAGCCTTGATTATCACGGCAGAGGAATTATGATAGGAAAATCCGAGGACGGCAAAAAGGCTGTCATTGCTTATTTCATTATGGGAAGAAGCGAAAACAGCCGCAACAGAGTTTTTGTTGAGGACGGCGACGGTATTCGTACAAAGGCTTTTGACGAGTCGAAGATGGTTGACCCCCATCTCATTATTTACGCTCCCGTAAGAGTTCTTGGAGAAAAGACCATTGTTACAAACGGCGACCAGACCGACACTATCTATGACGGAATGGCAAAGGGACTTACCTTTGAGCAGTCCTTGCGCACAAGAGAATATGAGGACGACAAGCCGAATTTTACTCCTAGAATATCGGGTATAATTGAGCTTGAAAACGGCGGAATGAATATGTCAATATCCATTCTCAAAAGTGATGACGGCGATGACGCTTGCTGTTTGAGAAACACATTCACATACGATAATCCCAAGGCAGGAGAAGTAAGATTTATCCACACCTACAAGGCGGCTGGAAATCCATTGCCCAGCTTTGAGGGAGAACCGAAAAAACTCTCTGTTCCAAATATGGACCTTGACGCTTTTACAAAGTATGTATGGGAAAACCTCAACGAAGAAAACAAGGTATCGCTTTTCACAAGATATATCGACCTTGAAACAGGAAAATGGGAATCGAGAATTGTCAACAAAAATGTTTAAAAGGAGTATGAAAAATGGCTAAGGAACTTGAACTTAAATACGGCTGTAACCCCAACCAGAAACCTGCAAAGATTTTCACAGAAAACTGCGACCTTCCTATCGAGGTTTTAAACGGCAAGCCGGGATACATCAATTTTATGGACGCATTCAACGGCTGGCAGCTTGTCAAGGAGCTCAAAGAGGCAACAGGTCTTCCTGCGGCAACCTCTTTCAAGCATGTTTCTCCCGCAGGTGCGGCAGTTGGCGTTCCGCTTTCTGACACATTGAAGAAGATTTATTTTGTTGACGACCTTGAGCTTTCTCCGCTCGCTTGCGCTTATGCAAGAGCAAGAGGTGCCGACAGAATGTCCTCATACGGCGACTTTGTTGCTCTTTCAGATGTTTGCGACAAGGAAACTGCAATCATGCTTCAAAGAGAAGTATCGGACGGCGTTATCGCTCCGGGATATACGGACGAGGCTCTCGCAATTCTCAAAACAAAGCGCAAGGGAACATACAATATCATCAAAATAGATGAAAATTACAAGCCCGAGCCTATCGAACACAAGCAGGTTTTCGGCATCACATTCGAGCAGGGAAGAAACGAGATAAAGTTTGACGACAGTACTTTCTCGAATATGGTAACAGAGAACAAAAATCTTCCCGAAGAAGCAAAAAGAGACCTTATTCTCGCACTTATCACACTTAAATACACTCAGTCGAACAGCGTATGCTATGCAAAGGACGGTCAGGCTATAGGAATAGGCGCAGGTCAGCAGTCAAGAATTCACTGCACAAGACTTGCAGGCAACAAGGCTGATATCTGGTGGCTCCGCCAAAATCCCAAGGTATTGGGACTTCAGTTTGTTGACAATATCCGCAGACCAGACAGAGATAACGCTATAGATGTTTATATTTCCGATGAATACGAAGATGTTCTTGCCGAGGGAACATGGCAGAATATCTTTAAGGTAAAGCCCGAGGTATTCACAAAGGCTGAGCAGAAAGAATGGCTTAAAAAGCTTGACAAGGTTGCCCTGGGCTCCGACGCTTTCTTCCCCTTTGGCGACAATATTGAGCGCGCGCACAAAACTGGCGTTGAATATATCGTTGAACCCGGCGGTTCTATCCGTGACGATAATGTAATAGAAACCTGCAACAAGTACGGTATTGCAATGGCATTCAACGGAATGAGACTTTTCCATCACTAAGTTAATCAGGGCGACAGATACGGTCGCCCTAAAACTGTATAAAAGGGTGATAATTATGAAAAAACTATTTGCTGTTATCCTTTCTTTGCTTACGATTGCAACACTTACCGCCTGCAAGAGCGACACTGCTTCGGGCAATGAAAACACAACGGATACTCCTGCTGTAACAGTGGAAGAAACTACCGTTGAAACAACAACGGCTCCCGATGTAACGGTTGCTCCAAAAGAAACAACCGCTGAAACGGAAGTTACCACAGCAGAAACAGAGGCTACAACAACCATTTCTGAAACTGCGACGACTGATGCTCCCGTAACAACCGCCGCAACAAAAGCCGAAACAACGACATCTGCCGCTAATGCCTCAAACATCATAATCGTCAATGGCGACGGATATTCCATTTCTGTTGATAATTCAAAGTGGATGGATATTTCGGTATATATGGGCACAATAAGCCAGAAAGCTGAGGAAATGGACAAGTCAGGTCAGGTCAAAGCCGAACAGATACAAAATGCCAAAATGTATTATCATATTATTGAGCCGACAGTTAATTTTTCGGTAATGTCGCAAAAAAATGACGGCACACAGGAAAATATTGATTTATCAACTATGTCGGAAATTCTTTCTCAGGTGATGAAAGCAAAATACGAGAAGGCAGGCTTTACATACGAGGGCGACAAGCTGATAAAGGTCAACGGATATGATTGCTTTAAAATGTCCGTTTCGGCTGATGAGGAATTGGCGGGAGTACCTATGAAAATGTCAATATACTGTTTCTTCATCGGTGATTATCAGTATGTTGTTTCATATACTGCTGCTTCATCCACATACAACACATATTTCGCGGACTTTGAAAAATCTCTGAATTCAATTACCTTTACAAAATAATTTTAAGGAATGATTATATGAATATTTTAGTAGTAGGCGGCGGCGGAAGAGAACACGCTATCATAAAAAAGCTTTCCGAAAGCAGTCGCGTTGACAAAATTTTCTGCACACCCGGCAACGGCGGAATTTCCTGCTATGCCGAATGTTTTGATGTTGCGGCAACGGACATTGACGGCGTTCTTGCACTTTCAAAAAAATTAAATCCCGATATGGTCGTGGTAGCTCCCGATGACCCGCTTGTTCTCGGAATGGTAGATGTTCTCAACGAAAACGGCTTTAAGACATTCGGACCAAACAAAGCGGCGGCTATTATTGAGGGAAGTAAGGTCTTTTCAAAGGACCTTATGAAAAAATACAATATACCCACCGCAAAGTATGAAACCTTTGACAATGCCGAAAAGGCTATTGCATATATAAAAGAGCAGAACACATACCCGACAGTTGTCAAGGCGGACGGTCTTGCGCTTGGCAAGGGAGTTGTCATCGCACTTAACGAAGAAGAGGCTGTTGACGCTGTAAACTCTATTATGCAGGACAAGATTTTCGGCGAAAGCGGTTCGCATATCGTTATCGAGGAATTTCTTACAGGTCCCGAGGTTTCTGTTCTTTCGTTTACGGACGGTAAAACGGTAGTTCCTATGATCTCATCAATGGACCACAAGCGTGCTCTTGACAACGACGAGGGGCTCAACACGGGCGGAATGGGAACGATAGCTCCTAACCCGTACTATACTGAAAGCGTTGCCAAGGAATGTATGGAAAAGATATTCCTGCCGACAATAAACGCTATGAAAAACGAGGGAAGAACCTTCAAGGGTTGTCTTTATTTCGGACTAATGCTCACACCCAACGGCCCCAAGGTCATTGAATACAACTGCCGTTTCGGCGACCCTGAAACTCAGGTCGTTCTGCCTCTTCTCGATACAGACATTCTCGACATTTTTGAGGCTATCTATGACGAAAGGCTCTCCGACATTGATGTCAAGTGGAAGAATGAAAGTTGCGCCTGCGTTATTTTAGCAAGCGGAGGATACCCCAAGAGTTATGAAAAGGGCAAGGAAATCTCAGGACTTGACGATAAAGGTCAGGCGGACGGTGCATTTGTTTACCACGCTGGAACAAAGCTTAAAGACGGCAAATTCCTCACAAACGGTGGACGCGTTTTAGGCGTTACCGCAACGGGAAAGGACCTTAAAACTGCTCTTGACAACGCATACACTGCGGCAAAGGGCATAACCTTTGACAAGGCGCATTTCAGAAAGGATATAGGACAGCGCGCATTAAAAGCACTCAAATAATTTGAAAAATCTTGGGTAAAATTCTGAGTTAAACTCGCTCGGAATATCTGTATATTCCGTCGCTCGTTTGCCTTGAATTTTACCCAATCTTTTTCAAATTCGGGTTGTAGGTTTTGAAAAATCTTGGGTAAAATTCTGAGTTAAACTCGTTAGGAATATCTGTATATTCCGTCGCTCGTTTGCCTTGAATTTTGCCCAATCTTTTTCAAATTCGGGTTGTAGGTTTTGAAAAATCTTAATTGTTTCTTGTCGGTGCTCCTTGCTGTGCACACAGCACAGCGGCGGAGCACTTCCTCCTGCTACAAGCAATCTTTTTCAAACACATCGAAAAATCCATATAAAAAATAAAGGGTACCGAGTTTATACTCTATACCCTTTTTTTATGCTTTAATTTTATTAGTATTTCTTTGCGATTTCTGTCATATAA
>CAMGJS010000118.1 GCA_946056455.1 uncultured Clostridia bacterium
GTCGCCAAGAAAGGCTCGCAGAGCCGTTGGCGAAACCGCCCTCGTAAGAGGGCAATCCAAAAGCACACCAAAGGTGTGCTTCAACTCCCTCCGCCGCCGAAACCAAAACAAAAGCACGCTTTTCAGCGTGCTTCAAATACCTTACAGCTTCGGGCTTATTTTTGTATAGGCAAGTATCGACAGAATAATGAATATCACATGGGCAATGTTGACATCAAGCTCAACTCCTGCGGTGAGCCTGAAAACATAAAGGTCGAGAGTAGAACTCGGTATCCCGAAGTTTATGCCGTAGGACAGCCACGAAAGGAAGAAAATATCCTTTGTAAAGTATGCAACGGCGGAACCCACAAGTATCCCCGCTAAAAGAAAAAACAAAAATGCAAGCGTCTTTTTAGTATCCTTTGACATTTATCCCAACTCCTTTAAAGCTTTTCTATCGCCATAAAACATTCGATCAGCTGAATTATCATATAGATTATCACTGCGTGAGAAGTGAACACAAGCGGAAAACCTCTTTTCTTCTCAGCCTTTGTGTTTTTTGGCAGTCTTATCATCTTTGACGATAAGCCGATAATGAGAAAGATAAGTCCCACAACGATGAAAAAGCCGAGCCATAACACAAAGAAACCGTCCGAAAGTTCCACATCATTAAGACCGACAAGGTTTATCGCCGTCACGCCTGCATTTGCAAGAAAATGCGTGAACATAGCAGGGACAATCGAATTTGACTTCACCGTCATATAAGCAAGAGCTATTCCGAATGGAGCCGTAAATATAAACTGATAGAAATTGCCGTGCATAAGACCGAACAGAAGTCCCGACATAATTATGCCCGTATAGACATTATATCTTGAAAAGTTTTTGAGAACAAAGCCCCTGAAAACAAGCTCCTCAACAAACGGAGCGATAAGAACGGCATAAACGCTGTCAATTATCATATAGATGAACGACGGCGGAGTATCGTCGGGCTCAACAAGCATAACGCCGAAAAGATTTTCAACGCCTGTTTCAAGCAGAGATGAAGCAAGTATCGCCGTAAGGTTCATTCCTATTGCTATTGCCGCTCCGATGAGAAGATATGACGCAGAAAAGCTCTTCATATTAAAAAGAGGAGTAAGCTTTGTATTTGTCGCTTTACAGCCGATAAAGACTATCAGAAGGTCTGAAATAATATAAAAAAGCACAATAGCCGAGGTCTTTATAGACATATCAATGCCGTAAGGAAATTTTGAAAATTTTGCTATAAGCTCATAAAAGCCAAGAAAGAAAAACAGAAGCACCATAGGCAGAAAGCTGTTTAAAATAAGCATCCACGAGGTTATGTTATAGTGCTTTTTTATAAACTTTTTTTCCTCGATGCGAGGATTTACGGGTATTCCGTTTGGCATTACCTCAACGGGAGCGACAGCCTGCATATAGGGGTTTTGTCCGTAGCCGTACTGCTGTTGATACTGCTGTTGCTGAGGGGGTAACGGCTGATTATAGTTATAGGGTTGCGGTTGGGGCGGCGGAGTCTGCTGTCCGCCATAATAGTTATAAGGTTGCGGCTTTGGAGCCTGCTGTCCCGGATTATTATTTTCGGGTGACGGATTTTGTCCGTTCATAAAATTTTCTTCCATTTTATTCTCCTATCTTCTGTCAAGCTCTTCAAGAGTGGGGAAACGGTACTTCTGGGGTTCGGGCTTTGGCGTCTCCCTCTTTTTAACGGGTGGAGGAGCCTGCATTGCAGTGCTGTCCGACTTTATTACCTTTACGGCAGGACGGGACTTGACTTCAACGCACATTCTCTCTGAATATTCAAGGAATGCTTCAAGGTCCTCGACAGTCGCCGCCTCGGTCCTTACATTCTCGCGCATATTTTCAAGATACTGCGACCATTCCTTGAACTCGTTCTCTTTAAAATCCTCGCCGACCTTGTTTGAAAGCGCGGCATAAAGTATCTGACAACGCTTTTCAATGTCGTTTGTTATCGGCTCTTCCTCAACGGGCTTGCTGTCCTCATACATCTCACGGCAGGTCTTGCCCGATGAGCTTACTCTGTTGCAGAGTCTGCCCTTATAGTTCATATCATAGAAGAAATACTTTCCGCATTTTGCGCATTTCTGCAATATGATATTGTTTTCAAGCATCTTGTCAAATTCAAGGTCTATTATCGCCTTAAAGCTGTCGGGAAGATAATATTCGCCGTCAAGAGCAGAAAAAGTTTCCTCCGACGCTTCAAGCTCCATACCGTCAGGTCTTGCCATTCCCCGAAGATATGTGAAAGCGTCAAGGCTTATCTGGTCTCTTATCTGGTCACGGCTT
This sequence comes from uncultured Clostridia bacterium, assembly GCA_946056455.1. Taxonomy (GTDB): domain Bacteria; phylum Bacillota; class Clostridia; order Oscillospirales; family Ruminococcaceae; genus RGIG4131. The sequence continues at coordinate 2,305 of CAMGJS010000118.1, forward strand.
ATGGGCGGATTGTATACAGGGTCTTTTATCTCGTCAATAATGGGGTTTATCTTTTTTAAGATAAGCTTTGATACCTTGCTCACCATAAAGGCGGAATTAGGCATAAGGGACGCATTGTATCTCTTTACTGTGGGGAGCTCCGACGACGGAAAGCCGAGTTCTTTTGCCATAACCGAGAACGAAAGGTCAAAATACCCTTTTCTTGTGAGGTACATATTCTTTGATACAGGCTCGCCCTCAAAGATATAATCGAGCTTTGCCCTTGCGTATTCCTGGATACGCATAAGGTTTGCCCACTGGTTTATCGCTCTGCCCGTTTTATATTCCGATATTCTGACAAATATCGCCTTTTCATAAGAGTTCTTAGGAGAAATGCACCTTGCCCAGAGTTCTTCAAGCCCTATGTTTTCGCTGTGGCAGATATACTCGATAAGGCAGTCGAGAACGATATGCTCAAAGTCGGAATTTATCTGCGCTTCATAATAGGGGTGACATTTTGTGATAAGGTTTTTAACAACCCTGAACTGCTTTGAGGAATATCCGCCCAATTTGCGTGACGATTTTCCAAGGTCAATGCACTGCTCCCAGAAATAAGTAAAATCGTATTCGACAAAGTGAAGAAGTGTTCTTGCAAGTTCAAGCTTATAGAAATTGTTGTTCGATTTTGTGACGAAAACAATGCTGTCCAAAAAAACTCCTCCTTTTTGTCCTATTTAATCTTTTCCGCCGAGCCTTCCGCTATGACATTCCTAAGCTCTTCCTCAACGCAGGAATGGAACATCGCAAAAAGTATATCGGTAAAGCCTAAAAGAAACATATTTTTGTTTGTTATCGATGAAAGCTCGGGGACATGAGTGTAGATATAGGTCTTGTACCAGTCCGAAGAATACGGGGGGATCGACTTCCCCTTTTTTACAAGCTGTTTTATGTCGGCATAGCTTTCTGTTATCACATTGTCCACATTCTCGGCGCCCTTTCGCATAACGGCGTCATAAACCGACAAAAGCTGTTCGTCGGATATTGTCTTGTCGCCGACCTTGAACTGCTTTAATACGGGGAGCCTTACCGCAAAGCTGTAAATGGTGAGGGGGAGTATTCTCTTGTAAGCCTCCGAGCTCATCTCACGGCAGGTCTCGGAATTTATGCGAAGTCCCAGAGCTTCAAGACAATCGGGGTCCGTGACATTATTGAGAACGACCTTTAATGCGTCCTTGATGCCCACATTGTAAAAGTCCTCCTCGGCGATGGAATAGATATACTTTACGGCGTTATAAAGAGCCGTCGCGCTTTCAAGTGTAATATCCGAAAGCCTTGTGATAACGGTGCGCTCGCTTGTAAATTCCATTCTTTTATCCCCTCTTTAAGCTTTTCTTCTGTCAAGAAATTTTTTCAGCGTTTTTAAGACCGCTCCGAAGTTTGCAACGGTGATATAGACCGTTCCCGCAATAAGATAATCTATCCAGCCAACGGGCATAAATATCACCACAACGCACATAAGCATAAGCACGCAGAAATTGAGCGCCGCCTTGACCATATCCACATCAAAGGGTATCTGCTTGCGACAGTCCACAAGCCTTATGAGGTAGCAGACAAGATAACTGCAAAGGGTTGCAACTCCAGCCCCCTGAATACCAAATTTTTTTATGAGAACGATATTGAGGACTATGTTCACCGTTGCCGAAACCGCGCTTGTCACAAAGGAGTTCTTTGTCTTTTTGGTGACATTGTAAACGCTTGACAAAAACTGCGAAAAGCACATCATAAGCACCGCCACGACAAGTAACGGAGTGTATCTGAACGCGGTACGGTACAAGGGGTCGTGGTCGTAATTAAGAAAGAGTGCCGAAAGCGGAATGACAAGAGCTATAAGCCAAGCCGCCGCCATATAAAGCACCGACTGATATGCCTTATATACCTTTGTATAGAATTCAGATAAATCGTCCGACTTGCTCTCCATTATAGCGGACATATTCCACGCCTGATAGAATATGGTTGAAATCATTGCAATAAGGTTCGGTATCTTTGACGCGGCGGAGTAAAGTCCCGTTGCCGCCTCGCCCGTGACTTCATAGGGGTAGTCCATATATCTTAAAAAGATACGGTCCGAAAAGCCCGTTATCAACCACATAAGAGCAGTGGGGATAAGGGGAAAGGAATATCGGAGCATCTTTTTTATCATCTCTTTGTCTATTTCCTTGAAGGAGAAATAGTTCCAGAGCTTTGCTATGAGCGTAAGCATTATGCCGGAGGATAAGTCCGAAAGAATAACGGAAATCAAAAATCCCT
>CAMGJS010000119.1 GCA_946056455.1 uncultured Clostridia bacterium
TAACGCGGCGCTCAACTTCTTTTTGAAGCGCGACAAGGAGAAATAAGATGAAAAGGGTGAAAATCTGCTCGGTGATAATGATTTTTCTTATGCTTTTATGCTCGTTCGGCTCGTATTACGCAAGAAAGGTATGCGTTGAACTGAGCGATGAATGTAAGACCGTTCTAAAAAATTTTGTTAGTGAAAATCACGAAGACGATTATAGGGGTGCAAGCGCTCTTTCTGACAGCTGGAACAAAAAATCGACAATACTCTCTTTAATTGTTAAAAAAGAGAGGATTTATGAAACGGGAGCGTCTGTTTCAAGGCTTAAAAACGCCGAAGGTATGGAAAAAAGCGAGATTTTGTCGGAACTGAATTTTATCATATACTGCCTTGAAAATATAGCTGAAGAAGAGAGTGTTAAAATTAAGAATATTTTCTAAACATTTTTTTATGGGATTTTTTGGTTACTCCTCTTTTTTTGATTGCGCAACAATTTCTTGTGCAAAAACACAATGCTTTTTGAAAATTATGTCATATTTTGTCGAATACAGGCTATATCAACCACTTTTATAGTTTTTGGTTAAAGGTTAACATAACAATCAAGCAGACTGCGAGCTTTGTTAACACTTTACTTTAAGGAGGTCGGCTTATGGATGACATACCATCGTCCCCGATACGAAAAGAAACAGTCGGAGGGGGCAAGCTTTGCTACACAATGACATTAGAAGACGGAGAGTACTGCTTTACAATATCTTCATCTTTATTCGGAGAGGAATATAAAGAAAGCATAAAAGGGCTCTCTTCACAAAGAGAAATTGCAGATGACTTTTTTGAACTTCTTGTAAGAAACTTTGTTCTTCCCTGCACTTTAAAAGAAATTGCCGAGGACTATGTTTTTAAAATATATTCGTTAGACTGTTGACAAATATTTCTTATTAGTGTATAATAATCACATAAGTATACATTTTGTATAACTGATGTACCGATTTTTTGGTATCGTTTTCTTGTGACATTGATAAGAGGTGTTGTTATGCGTTGTCCTTTTTGCGATTATGAAGACACAAAAGTCATAGATTCAAGACCTGCCGACGGAAAGAAGCGCCGTAGAAGAGAATGTTCAAACTGCGGAAAAAGATTTACTACCTATGAAAGCGTTGAAATGCCGCTTCTTATGGTTTTAAAGCGCGACGGCACATATGAACCCTTTGACAGAAACAAGCTGATAAAGGGTATTTATTCGGCGATAAAAAAACGCCCCGTAAGCGTTGATATGGTCGATAAAATGGTTGACGATGTTGAAAATTACTATGCAAACGCAATGCAGAATCAGGCTTCAAGCACCGAGATAGGCGATATGATTCTTGAAAAGCTTGAAAAGATAGACCTTGTGGCTTATGTTCGTTTTGCAAGCGTTTACAAGGACTTCACCGATGTTCAGAGCTTTATAAAAATAATCTCGGAGCTCGGCTCAAAAAAGAAGTAAGCCTTCTGTAATACTTATTATTTATACCAAAAAAGCGCCGACCTGTTTTATTTCAGGCGGCGCTTTTTTTGCTTTTTGCTTTTTCTGACAGAATATCCGAAAGTCCCCAGCTTGTTTCCGAGTGAAAAGTATTCTCCGTGAGAATAGGCGATAAGCCTTGCTTTTTTGAAATCTATCCTGCCGTTTTCGTCAATAAGAAAATCATCTGCCGAAACATTGACAATCTCGGCGATGAACATATCGTGACTGCCGAGTGGTTTTACTTCCGTCACCTTACATTCAAGTGATACGGGACATTCCTCAATAATCGGAGCAGTTATCTTTTCTCCGCTTACGGCGGTAAGGTTACATTCTTTGAACTTATCGGTGTTTCTGCCTGAGCGCACTCCGCAGAAATCGACAGCGCGACAAAGCGTTTCTGTCGGAAGATTTATCGCAAATTCGCCCGTTTCTTTAATAATATTGTAGGAAAATCTTTCGGGGCGGACAGAGATATAGGTCATCGGCGGTTTTGTGCAAATAATGCCCGTCCAGCCTATTGTGAGGACATTCGGGCTTTCAATACTTCCGCAGGAAACCAGCGCAGGCGGAACGGGCGCAAGGAGAGCTCCCGCATTAAAAGAAACTTTTGACATAACTTAGACCTTTCTTTTTACATAAAACTATTGCATTATTATGAATAATATGTTAAAATGATGTCTGGTATGGTATTAACATTTTTAAAGAGGGGTTTTGTGATTTGTTAAATTTAAAGAAAAAAACGCTTAAAGGCTTCACCCTTGTTGAAATTATCGTTGTAATCGCTATAATAGGGGTGTTGGCGGCAGTTATCGGTGTTGCGATGGTAGGGTATCTCAAGGACGCGAGAAGGTCGAGAGCCTCGGCTGACGCACGCAACATAAGCACCTGCACACAAGGACTTATATATTCAATAAACGGCGGAAAGCAGGTTAAAACCGCCCTTTCAAGCGGAGCGGATACCTGCACCTTCGTCTACACGGGAAGTGGAACATCAGACCCTGCCGTAAAAGAAATTTTAGAAGAAATGGGCAAGGAAGATTACAAATCGGGATTTGTAATCTTTATCGACAGAGCCAACACTTCATCGCCAGAGGTTTCCGCGGTTTATGTATATTCAACGGACCCTGCCTTAGCGGCGTCCGCAAGCAGAGATGCTGAACCTGACGGAGCATATCCTGCAAGCGAGCTTGAGAAGTTTGAATAAGAATATTATCAAAAGCTTTCGTCAATTTTGGCGAGAGCTTTTTTATTATATCCTTGAAAAAATCTCCCCTATACTGCCGTTTATGAGGTAATCCGCCCTTATATCAAGCGGAGTTTTTGATTTGTTTATCAGCACAAGCTTTTTGCCCATATAATAATTGACAAAGCTTGCCGCGGGATAAACGGAGAGAGAAGTTCCGCCGATAATAAGGACATCAGCGTTTTCAATGTAATAAATTGCCTTTGATATAGCCTCTTCGTCAAGCTGTTCTTCATAAAGGACAACATCGGGCTTTACTATTCCTCCGCATTTTCTGCACCCCGGGATACCGTCACAATCGCAGATATAGTCAAGGTCATAGAATTCTCCGCAAACGGTGCAGTAGTTTCTGTGAACGGAGCCGTGAAGCTCAATGACATTTTCACTTCCTGCCGCCTGATGAAGACCGTCTATATTCTGGGTGATAACGGCTTTAAGCTTTCCTGCTTTTTCAAGCTCAGCAAGCTTTAAATGGGCAGGATTGGGGAGCTTGTCCTTAAAAATCATCTTGTCGCGATAGAATTTGAAAAATTCTTCTGTGTGGGACATAAAAAAGGTGTGGCTCAAAATCATTTCGGGCGGATAGTCGTATTTCTGATTGTAAAGACCGTCAACACTGCGGAAGTCGGGTATTCCGCTTTCGGTTGAAACTCCCGCTCCGCCGAAAAAGACGATATTATCGCTTTCGTTTATGATTTTTCTCAATGTGAATACATCGGACATTATTCTTCGTCCTCCTTTGCAAACTTTTTGCTCAGAATTTCCATTACAATCGGAAGAGCAATGCCTATGGGGAAAAGTATTATGCCGACAATTCCGTCTGTATCCAAAGAAAACTGCGAAAAAGGAAAAACAGAAGCAAGAGAGCCTATTATAAGCCCTAAAATAACAAGATATGTCACATGGTGGAATTTTTTGAGTAAGAATGAAATTATCTTTCCTCCCGCAACAAGACCTATGACCGCTCCTGCCGCCATAGCCGCAAGCAAGGAGAGTTTAAGCTCCGTCACGGCAGAAAGCGCGAGGGGGTATCCGCCCATAAGCATAAGCACCATAGAACCGCTGAGCCCCGGGATAATCATAGCGACAGCCGCAATAAAGAGAAATACCGCCATTAAAATGATAAGCCCTACGGTAATCTCTGAATTTGCGTCAATAGAACCTGTCGCACTGCCCGAAACAAAAATCGGAACGACCGCAACCGCTATTCCGATAACAAGCGGAATAATGTCGATATTTTTCATAGGCTCTTCTTTTGTGACGGCAAGCCTCCATATAAGAGGGATACTGCCCACAATCACTCCCGTGAAGAACATCTGCGTCGGAACATAATGCGTTTCAAAGAGGCTTTTTAATGCAAACGCCGCCGCCGCTAATCCCCCGACAGCACCTATCCCGAAAAAGACGATAAAAAGAAAATTTTCTTTTATCTTTTTAAAGTCAAGGGTTAAAATGTCAATGATTTTATCAAAGACCTTCATAACTACCGCCATCGTTCCGCCCGAAACGCCCGGAATAATATTTGCGATACCGAAAACTGCTCCTTTTAGAATGTTTATAATGTGTTTCATATTTTTTCTCCCGTTTTTATCCTTTATGACAAGGAATTTTTTTACAGAAATATTATACCACAAAAAGCCTTTTCTATCAATAGCTATTGCAAAACAAAAGTCACGGTTGTATAATTATTTTGTAAAAAGGGAGTGAAAATCTTGAAAAAATATATGCTTTCGATAATAAAAGAATATGAGGCTCTGCTTTGCGATGAAGGCTCCGACAAAAAGGCTGTCCGCCAGGAGCTTCTCACAAGAATAGAATTTATGCAAC
>CAMGJS010000120.1 GCA_946056455.1 uncultured Clostridia bacterium
GGACTCGATAGCGGGGATTATACCCTCGACCTTTGAAAGATATTCAAAAGCGTTGACAGCTTCATCATCGGTAACGGGAACATATTCCGCTCTGCCCGTATCGTGAAGATATGCGTGTTCGGGACCGACTCCGGGGTAATCAAGTCCTGCCGAAATGGAATAAACGGGGGCTATCTGACCGTATTCATCCTGACAGAAATATGATTTCATACCGTGGAAAATTCCCACTCTGCCCGTGTTTACTGTTGCGGCGGTTTCAAAGGTGTCTATTCCTCTGCCTGCCGCCTCGCAACCGATAAGGCGGACGCTTTTATCCTCAATAAAGTGGTAGAAAGAGCCTATCGAGTTTGAACCTCCACCAACGCAGGCAATAACAGCGTCGGGAAGTCTTCCCTCTTTCTCCATAATCTGATATTTGATTTCCTTGGAAATTACCGCCTGAAAAACTCTTACAATAGTCGGGAATGGGTGCGGTCCCATAACAGAGCCTAAGCAGTAATGGGTGTCGTCTATTCTTGCGGTCCATTCGCGCATAGTCTCGGAAACAGCGTCTTTAAGTGTTGCTGTTCCCGATGTTACGGGGACAACCTTTGCTCCGAGAAGCTCCATTCGGTAAACATTGAGAGCCTGTCTTCTGGTGTCCTCCTCGCCCATAAATACAACACATTCCATATTCATAAGAGCCGCCGCCGTGGCAGTTGCAACACCGTGCTGACCTGCTCCCGTTTCGGCGATAAGTCTTGTCTTGCCCATTTTCTTTGCAAGAAGTGCCTGACCGAGAACATTGTTTATCTTGTGAGAACCTGTATGGTTGAGGTCTTCTCTTTTAAGATAGATTTTTGCTCCGCCGAGAGCCTTTGTGAGCTTTTCGGCATAGTAAAGTCTTGACGGTCTGCCTGCATAATCGTTGAAAAGCTCAGTAAGCTCACGATTGAACTCGGGGTCGTCTTTATAATGATTGTAAGCTTCTTCAAGCTCTATTACGGCATTCATAAGAGTTTCGGGGATATACTGTCCGCCGTGAATACCAAATCTGCCTTTTTTATTTGTCATTTCTATCCGCCTTTCTGACAGCGTTAACAAAAGCTGTCATCTTTTCTTTATCTTTATATCCGTCGGTCTCAATAGCCGAGCTGACATCTACTCCGTATGGGTGAATTGTTTTTATAATATCGGGGACATTTTCTATGGAAAGTCCGCCCGCAAGGAAAAAATTTCTTTTCATTCCGACTAAAAGAGAATGGTCGAAGGTAAGCCCTGAGCCTGTTCCCGAATCGAGAAGAACTGTATCGGCAACGCTTTTTTCTGCTGTAAAAATATCATCTTCTGATTTTATCTGATACGCTTTGATAATCTCGCAACCGCATTTGCTTTTAAGCGTTTTTATATATTCTTCATCTTCGTTTCCGTGAAGCTGTACTGCTCTTATAATGCCTTTACTGCAAATATCGCAGATATTTTCTATGTTCTCGTCTATGAACACTCCCACGGGGGTGATTTTTTCACTGAGTTGTCGGCTGAGTGAGAGTGCGTCTTCTTCGGAAATATATCTTTTTCTGCCTTTTACAAAGACAAAGCCGATATAATCGGGGAGAAGCTCGTTTGCAAAGTCTATATCGCAAGGTCTTTTTAGTCCGCAAAGCTTTATCTTTGTCAAAGTCTGCTCTTTAACTCAGAAAGTTTCGCTTTCTTATCCGTTGCCCTCATAAGCGTTTCGCCGATAAGAACAGCGTCAGCGCCCGTATCGCTTATTGCCTTTATGTCGTCGGCGGACTTTACTCCGCTTTCCGATACAAAAATTATATCATCGGGGACAAGCTGTCTCATCTTCATACTGTTTTCTGTATCTACGGAAAAATCTTTAAGGTTTCTGTTGTTTACTCCGATTATTCTTGCCTTGCACTTTATTGCGGTTTCTACCTCTTTTTCATCGTGAGCCTCAATAAGCGCTGAAATTCCAAGTTCATCGCATATTTTGATATATTCTTCAATCTGCTTTTCTGAAAGAATTGAGCAGATAAGAAGTACCGCTTTTGCTCCCAAAAGCTTTGCTTCGTAAATCATATATTCGTCAACGGTGAAATCCTTTCGGATACAGGGAATTGAAACGGCAGAGGCTATTTCTTTAAGGTATTTATCGTCCCCTAAAAACCTGCTCGGCTCGGTAAGAACGGAGATGCAGTCCGCACCTGCTTTTTCGTATTCCTTTGCGATTTGAAGATATGGAAAGTTCTCAGCGATAATGCCCTTTGAGGGGGAGGCTTTTTTGCACTCGCAGATAAAGGAAAGTCCCGACTTTTTCAAAGCTTTTTCAAAAGGAAAATCGTCCCTTGGCATTGAAAGAGCCTTTTTCTTTATCTCTTCAAGAGAAACGGACTTTTTCGCCTTTTCGGTACGCTCCCTGGCTGTTGCCGCAAGCTCGTCAAGAATGGTCATTTTTTATACTCCTTCGTTTGACAATGTTATGAGGTTTTCAAGTGTTGCCATAGCCTTGCCGCTGTCTATGATTTCTGCGGCAAGAGCAACACCCTCTTCCATTGTTTTTGCTTTGCCTGCAACTACAAGAGCCGCTCCTGCGTTGAGAAGGACTGCGTTTCTCTTGTGACCCTTTTCGCCTCTCAAAATTGCTCTTGTAATCTCTGCGTTTTCCTCGGGAGTGCCGCCTTTCAAATCGTCCTTTGTGCAACGCTCGAAGCCGAACTGTTCGGGGGTGATTTCAGTTCTTCTTATCCAGCCGTTTGCAAACTCGACAACGGTTGTCGGAGCGGAGAGTGAGATTTCGTCAAGCTTATCCTGTCCGTAAACTACCATACCGCTTTCTACACCAAGCTTCATAAGCACCTGCGCAAGAGTTTCAACGAGCGAACCGTCATATACTCCTAAAAGCTGACGCTTTGGCTGTGCAGGGTTTGTGAGAGGTCCCAGAATATTGAAAACAGTTCTTATTCCGAGTTCTTTTCTGATAGATCCCACATACTTCATAGAGGTGTGGTATTTTTGTGCGAAGAAAAAGCAGAAGCCGACTTTATCAAGAAGTTCAAGGCACTTTTCAGGCTCAAGGTTGATGTTTACTCCCAAGGCTTCAAGGCAATCGGCTGTTCCGCAGGAGGAGGAAGCCGCTCTGTTGCCGTGCTTTGCAACCTTTGCTCCTGCCGCCGCGCAGACTATCGCAGAAGTTGTTGAAATGTTGAAGCTATGTGCGCCGTCGCCGCCTGTTCCGACAATTTCAAGCAGGTCCATATCGTTTGGAACTTTAAGTGCTCTGTCGCGCATTGCGGCGGCGCAACCCGTAATCTCTTCAATCGTTTCAGCCTTTGAGCTTTTTGTCGAGAGAGCAGAAAGGAAAGCGGCGTTCTGGACTGCTGTGGTCTGACCTGTCATAATCTCGGTTATAACCTCGTATGCTTCATCATATGTAAGGTCTTGTTTATCGACGTTTTTAACTATTGCTTCTTTAATCATTGTAAATTCCTCCCTATATATTTATAAAGTTTTTGAGCATTTGTTTTCCGAATGGAGTAAGTATGGATTCTGGGTGAAATTGCACTCCGTAAATTTTATATTCCTTATGCTGAACCGCCATTACTTCGCCGTCCGATGTAAGCGCCGTAACTTCAAGGCAATCGGGAATGGTATCTTTATCGGCGGCAAGAGAATGGTATCTTGCAACGGTAGTATTATCGGGAACGCTCTTGAAAAGCGGACAAGGTGCGGTAAATGTGATGTTTGACTGTTTGCCGTGCATAAGCTGTTTTGCGTATGTGACTTCTGCTCCGTAAGCGGCGCATATCGCCTGATGTCCAAGGCAGACGCCGAGGGTGGGTATCTTTTTGCATACTGTCTTTGCCGCCTCGACTATAATCCCTGCGTTTTCAGGTCTTCCCGGTCCCGGCGAAAGAATAATCTTTTCAGGGTTCAGCTTTTCAATTTCCTCAACGGTCATTTCATCGTTGCGGATAACTTTAAGGTCGGAGTTTATCTCGCCCACAAGCTGATAAAGGTTATAGGAAAAGCTGTCGTAATTATCTATAAGAAGTATCATAATTCGTCCTCCGATTTTATTGCATTCACAACGGCGGCGGCTTTATTTAAACATTCCTGAAATTCATTTTCGGGAACAGAGTCGGCAACAATACCTGCTCCGCTTCTTACAAAGACCTTGCCGTTCTTTTTATACGCTATTCTTATTGCAATGCAGACATCAAGGTTGCCCGTAAAGTCGATATAGCCTATCGCTCCGCCGTAAATTCCTCTTTTATTGTTTTCAAGCTCGGCAATAAGCTGGCAGGCTCTTATCTTCGGCGCGCCCGAAAGAGTTCCCGCAGGTAAAACGGCGCTCACGGCGTCAAGTCCGTCAAATTCGTCCCTTATCTCTCCTCTTACCGTTGAGCCGATGTGCATTACATGGGAATATCTCTCAATACTGCGGAGCTTTTCGACCTCTACCGTTCCGAACTTGCTTATCTGGCCGAGG
>CAMGJS010000121.1 GCA_946056455.1 uncultured Clostridia bacterium
CGTCGTAGCTTTCGGGCGTTCAGCAACAGAGACTTGCAATAGCGAGAGCCCTGGCGTCAAGACCTCGCATTATTCTTGCGGACGAGCCCACGGGTAGCCTTGACAGCAATTCGGGCAGAGAGGTGATGAATTTTCTCTCGGAGCTCAACAAAGAGGGAAAAACTGTAATAATTATTACCCACGATAACGCTATTGCAAACAGAGCAAAGCGTATAATAAGGATTTGTGACGGCAAAATCGCACAATAAATATAAATTGTTGCAAGTGAGTTTTGTGAGATGTGACAAAGTTGAATTTTTGTTGCAACAAAAAGGCTCTTTTATAACACTAATTGAGTGACAGGTCTTTTATGTGAGAGAAAAATGTGGTATAATATCACTTAGTGATGTAAAACGGAACATTTTCCGCAACGACATTCGAGGTGATAGAATGAACAACGACTTTTCCGTTTGTGTGAAAAGAGCGAGGAACGGCGACGCAGACGCTTTCGCAGAGCTGTATTCCTCAGTATATAAAGACCTATACCGCATTGCTCTTTGCAATTTAAGAAACAGCGACGACGCGGCGGACGCCGTGAGCGACGCCGTACTGGACGCATTTACTTCCATAAAAAAGCTCAAAGATGAAAATGCATTTAAAGCGTGGATAGTCAAGATCCTTATGACAAAGATAAAAAGAAAGCAGAAGGATTATATAACCGACAACACGCAGGATATCTCCGAGGTAGAACAGGAGAGCAGGGACAACAGCTTTGACGGTGTTGAAATACTGGAAGCAATAAGCGAGCTTGACGAGAACGAAAGACTTGTATTATCTCTCAGCATAGTCGGGGGCTATAAGAGCGACGAAATAGCAAAGCTTTGCAACAGCAAGGCGGCGACGATACGCTCACAGCTTTCGAGAGCGAAACTTAAACTTCGTGACCGACTGATAGCTGAACAGGAAGGGAGGTAGAGAACTATGGGCTTTGACGAACAGGTAAAAATGCTTATAGAGGAAGCAGAAATTCCCGAGCGCTTGTCGCCCGAAAACATTGCAGTTATGCTTAAAGAGAAAACAGCGGAAAAGAACAGAAAAGAGATAAAAATGTCGTCCGCAGGCATAAAATCGAAGAACAGGGCGGTAGCAATAAGGTCAGCAGCGGCTGTTGCGGCTTGTATCGCATTGAGCTGCGGAGTTACGGCTGTTATCAACAACAATAACCGTCCTGCTGTTACCAACCCCGAATACATTCAGGGGCACAAAGTGAGCGATTATCACGATGTATACAGCGTTATCCAGGATACTATAATAAATAATCCTGCGGATGACGGAATAGGCTGGGGAGAGATTTCAAACGACACAATTCCCGATGTCACAGAGATAGAAGAATACGGCAGCAGGGATTACCTTATAAAGACCTTCGGCAGAACGGCTGAGGATATAACCGTTACCGACGGCAAAAACCTTTACTGCATTTTAAACGGAGCGCTTAATGTTATTTCGGCTGAGAACGGCTCGATGACCGAACTCATAAAGATAGAAAACGCCGAGAAAGCTCCCGTGGGAATGTATATTGCAGGCAACAGACTTATCGTTGTTTCAAACAATACTGTAGAGGTCCCCTATACCGCAGGAAACGAAACGGCGGCAACGGGTGAGAACGGCACTGCCGATAGTAACGCTGAAACGACAACGGCACCTTCTCTGCCCGAAACGGTAACACAGAACAATACCGTTATTGACATTTACAATATTGCAGACAAAACGAATGTTAAGCTTGAAAACACATACAAGCAGAACGGCGCTTATATCTCATCTTCGATGAACGGCTCTGTTCTCTATGTTGTTTCAAACTATTCAAATTTCAGAACAAAGCCTCTTGACAGCGAAGAGGACCTTGACAATTACATTCCCGCATATTTCACCGACGATGGAAAGAACTATGTCGGCGCTACCGATATTACCATTCCTTCAAAGGCAAGCAACAACTACACGATAGTTGCGGGACTTGACATTGAAAAGGCAAGCCCGTTCAGGTCGATAAAGGTCGTTCTTGCAAACGGAAAATCGGCATATTTCACCGATAATTCGGTTTATGTTGCAGGAAATTCATCGGGTAGCGCTTCTGTTTCAAAGTTTGCTCTTTCGGGCGGAGATGTTTCTGCTCCGATAGTTGCGACAGTTGACGGACAGTGGTCCGATATAACCGCTATTGACGAATACAACGGAACGGTAAGGATTTCTACGGCTTCTGTTTCGGCGGACGGCTCTAAGAACGGCGTTTCCATAAGCGTCTTTGACGAGAACCTTATCCCTGTTATGAGCCTTAACGGTCTTTGCGCAGGAAAGAATGTCCACGCGGTTGAATTCAAGGGCAACAAGGCTTACATTATAATATCGGGCGAAAACGAACCCTATGAGGTAACGCTTGACGGAAGCGAGAACGCTCCCGTTGCGGTTTCGGATAAATCCGTGTACCTCTATAAATGCACCGATACCGAATTTCTCGGAATATCGGCAAAGACAGATGAAAACGGCAAGGCTGATGGAATAGTGCTCACTATGTACTCGACTGCCGACGGTATAAATTTTGAGGAAGTTTCTTCAATCGAAGCAAACGGTGTTTTATCGGCGGCTCTTTCGGGCGGAAAGCTTGATCTGAGAGCTTTGCTGATAGACAGCAAAAACGGTATCATTGGAATACCGACCGTTAAAAGCGATACATACGGAAACAGCAATCTTTATTATGTATTTTCGTATAAATCGGGCGAAGGATTTTCCACTCTGGGAAGTATAGAGTATACCGACCTCAGCAAGAAATACGAGTTCAAGCGTTCTGTTATAATCGACGACACTCTTTATGCGGTGTCCGACGGCAGAATAGTTTCGGCAAGGATTTCTGACATTAAGGTTATTGAAACCTTTGAAATTGAGTAATTAACTTTTATTTATGATAACTTATATTCCTTTTCTTCTTTAATTTTGAACAGAACCACCGTTCTTCACAGAATGGTGGTTCTGTTTTTTTGTCGTTTTCAAATTCATATCATAAACCTATCACAAAAAAGGGTAAAATAATATACATAGGGAACGGAATAGAAAAAAATGATTGACATATTATACTTTAGAAAAGGAGAAGGTTTTATGGCTTACAATTATTACGATAAAGATAAGAATTATAACGAGATTACTTATTATCCTTCGGACTATGACGAGAAGCCGAAGAAGAAAAATCATTTTTTAAGGGCACTGGCGGCTGTGGCGTGCGTTGTTGCGATATCTGCCGCTTCAATATCCGGATATAAAATTTATTCTGATTTTTCAGAAAAGAATTCGTCGGCGAAGGACGAAGCGCATTCAAGCAGTACAGTGTCGCAAACACAGGACGGCGATATAGGCAAAACGGCAGAGAACAATTCTGTCAGCAGCGATGAGCTGAAAAGCATTATATCGGTTGCGTCAAGAAAAGACGCGCTGACGATACCCGAAATTGTCGAGAAGGTCACACCCTCGGTTGTCGGAGTATCGTCAACGCTGAAAAACGGCAAGGCAACAGGCTCGGGCATAATTATGTCGGACGACGGATATATCGTCACAAATGCGCATGTTGTGGAGGACGCTGTTTCTGTCAGCATTCTTCTTGAAAGTCAGAATGAATATGACGCTGAAATTATCGGCATAGACTCACAGACCGATATTGCCGTTTTGAAAATATCGGCTGATGAAAAGCTTGTCCCCGCAGAATTCGGCGATTCAGACAGTCTTGTTGTGGGAGAAACTGCGATAGTTGTCGGAAACCCGTTGGGCTTTGAGTTTTACAGCACAGTCACAAGCGGAATTATATCGGGACTTAACAGAGAGCTTACAATAGAGGACAAAACCCTTAACCTTATCCAGACCGACGCGGCAATAAACGGCGGAAATTCAGGCGGTGCGCTTGTTAACTCCTGCGGTCAGGTGGTCGGAATAAGCAGTGCAAAAATCGTGACAACCGTTGCCGAAGGTATGGGCTTTGCAATTCCCATAAACGAGGCTGTTCCCATAATCGACGAGCTTATCAACAACGGATATGTTACGGGCAGACCGCTTATCGGCATAACAGGCTTTGATATAGACGAAAGAACCGCATACTACTACAACATGAAAAAGGGCGTTTATGTCGCTCAGATAATGGAAGATTCACCTGCCTCAAATGCGGGAATTAAGGTCGGGGATATAATCATCAGAGCGGACGGTAAGGAAATTTCCACAATGACAGAGCTCAACGCTGTTAAGAATAATTTCAAGCCGAATGATACTCTGACGGTAAAAGTTTTCAGAAACGGAGCGGAAAAAGAGCTTACACTTATTCTCGGAGAGATAACGCAGTAAAAAGATGTTGTAATTTGGCTATATCTGTGATATAATATAAAAAGTATATAAAAATACTCCACGAGGAGGTCAGATATGAGCGAAAATTATGTAATTTTTTCAGATTCTGGCTGTG
>CAMGJS010000122.1 GCA_946056455.1 uncultured Clostridia bacterium
TCCGTTTATTTCAATAACAAACGCACCGCTTATTGCACCGAACATATCTTCTTCGGAAATATCTGATGTAAACTTGAAACCAATTTTGTTTCCAAGTGACATTTTAGCGACAGCTTCAGCAATTCCGCCGAATGAAACAGCCCATACCGAAACGGCTTTGCCATCCGAAACAAGCTTTTCAACCTTTTCAAAGCATTTCTTTACGCTGTTAAAATCAGGGAGCATATTTTCGTCAAATTCAGGCTTAATGTAAATTACATCGTTTCCTACAGCCTTAAATTCAGGAGAAATTACCTTATCGCTGTTTGCAAGAGATACCGCGAAAGAAACAAGAGTAGGGGGAACATCGATATTTTCAAATGTTCCTGACATTGAGTCTTTTCCGCCGATGGACGCGCATCCGAGTTCAAGCTGTGCTTTGAAAGCACCGAGAAGAGCAGAAAACGGTTTACCCCAGCGTGTGGGATTATTCTGTGTTCTTTCAAAATATTCCTGGAATGTAAGCCAGCATTTTTCATAACTTCCGCCGACTGCAATTACTTTGGAAATAGATTCGATAACCGCCATAATCGCACCGTGATACGGACTTTTTTCACTTATATTAGGATTAAATCCCCATCCCATGAGCGAGCAGGTCTTTGTCTGACCGTAAAGAACAGGAATTTTTGCCGCCATTGCCTGAGTAGGCGTCAACTGATATGCTCCACCAAAAGGCATAAGTACCGTTCCTGCGCCGATTGTTGAGTCAAATCTTTCAACAAGTCCCTTTTGTGAGCATATATTAAGGTTTGAAGCGAGTGCATACCAGCTTTCTTCATTATTGCTGTATTTTTTGAAATCTGCAAGAACCGGAACATTAACTGATATATCAGTATGCTTTTCTGCACCGTTTGAGTTGAGGAATTCTCTTGAAAGACTAACAATTTCTTTTCCGTTCCAGAACATACGAAGTCTTGGTTCAAGAACAACATCCGCAACAATAACTGCTTCGAGGTTTTCGGTATCCGCAGCTTTAAGGAATTTATCTGCGTCCTCTTTTGCAACAACAACCGCCATTCTTTCCTGCGATTCGCTTATTGCAAGTTCTGTACCGTCAAGGCCGTCATATTTTTTGGGGACTTTATCGAGATTTATAATAAGACCGTCGGTAAGCTCGCCGATAGCAACAGAAACTCCGCCTGCTCCAAAGTCGTTACAACGCTTGATCATTTTTGTTACATCGGGATTTCTGAAAAGTCTTTGTAATTTTCTCTCAATGGGAGGATTACCTTTCTGTACTTCCGCACCACAATGTTCAAGAGAAGCGGTAGTATGCGATTTCGATGAACCTGTTGCTCCTCCACAACCGTCTCTGCCTGTCTTTCCTCCTAAAAGAATAACGACATCTCCCGGCTTTGGAACTTCTCTGACAACATTTTCAATAGGAGCCGCTCCGACAACAGCACCAATCTCAAGGCGCTTTGCAACATAACCGGGGTGGTATACTTCGGCAACATGTCCCGTTGCAAGTCCTATCTGGTTACCGTATGAGCTGTAACCGTTTGCCGCTCCGACAGTGATCTTTCTCTGAGGAAGTTTACCTTTAATTGTATCATCAACAGGAACAAGAGGATTTGACGCGCCTGTAACGCGCATTGCCTGATATACATATGAGCGTCCCGAAAGGGGGTCTCTTATCGCTCCGCCAAGGCATGTTGCCGCTCCGCCGAAAGGTTCGATTTCAGTGGGGTGATTATGTGTCTCGTTTTTGAACATAAGAAGCCAGTCTTCTTCGTTTCCGTCAACATCAACCTTGATTTTTACAGAACAAGCATTGATTTCTTCACTTTCGTCAAGGTCGGGAAGCTTACCGTCTTTTTTAAGCTTTTTGGGTGCGATTGTAGCTATATCCATAAGAGTTATAGGCTTTTCGCTTCTTCCAAGTTCTTCGCGAACAGCGAGATATTCTTTGAATGTCTTTTCAATGTAATCAGCGTCTATATTGAAATTATCAATGTATGTACCGAAAGTGGTGTGGCGGCAATGGTCCGACCAATATGTATCAATCATTCTGATTTCAGTGATTGTCGGCTCTCTTTTTTCCGTCTCGGCAAAATATTTCTGACAGAATTTTATATCATCAAGATCCATTGCAAGACCGTAGTCATCAATGAATTTTTTTAGTCCGCTTTCATCAAAAGATATGAATCCGTCAAGAACTGAAACTTCGGTAGGTATATTGTATACGGTTTTAAGAGTATCAACCTCTTTAAGAGAAGCCTCACAGCTTTCAACGGGGTTTATAAGATAAGATTTAAGCTTTTCAAATTCGGATTCGGAAACATCACCGTCAATAATATAAATTCTTGCGTTTTTAACTTTACATCTTTCTCCTTGTGTGAGGAGCTGGATACATTGCTCGCATGAATCGGCTCTCTGGTCAAACTGACCAGGAAGATATTCAACAGCAAATATTTTTTCTGTGGATGAGAGAGAAGGCAGCTCGCTGTAAATAACATCAACGGCAGGTTCTGAAAAAACAATAGGAAGCGCAAGCTTAAAATCAGCTTCCGAAAGTCCTTCAACATCATAGCGGTTGATGAGTCTTACGCTTTTAAGACCGTCAAGACGAAGGGCGGTTTTAGCGTCGGCGAGGACATGACCTGCCTCAACTGCGTAATCCGGTTTCTTTTCAACATAAATTCTAAATACTGACATTTTGTTTTACTCCTTTATTGAATAATATGACCTATGCAACAGTCATTTTCAATCCTATCTATTTTAACATAAAAAATCTGATTACGCAAATCTTTTTCATAACTTTTTTTAGGAACTTTTATGAACAAATAATCAGGGGTATGACCGTTATGATATTCGGGTGATTGTTCGCGCTCAAATAAAACGGGATAAACTCCGTTTATATGGGCTTTCATAAATTCAATTCTACTTTCTTCTGTTATTTTGAGCATTTTTTTCACCCGTTCCGCCTTCACACTTTCATCAATCTGATTTTCCATATTAAAAGCAACTGTGCCCTCTCTTCTTGAATATGGGAATATATGAGACTGACTGAATTTAATTTTTTTAACAAATTCGCATGATTTTTGGAAATCTTCGTCCGTTTCGTCAGGAAATCCTACCATAATATCCGTAGTTATAGCGCAATTTTTGAATGCAGAACGCAATTTACATACTATTTTTTCATATTCCTCACAGGTATAGTGTCTGTTCATTGCTCTAAGTGTCTTGTCACACCCACTTTGAAGAGAAAGATGAAACTGCGGACAAAGCTTTTTCTGTTTCGACATTCTCTCAATATCTTCGTCAGATATTATCTCGGGCTCTAATGAACCGAGGCGGACTCGTTCGATTCCTTCAACCGAACAAGCTGTCTCGATAGCGTCGATAAGTCGTAAACCGAATTCTTTTCCATAAAACGAAAGGTTTATGCCAACAAGAACAACCTCTTTATACCCGTTTTCAGCAAGAACTGAAATTTCTTTCTTTATATCTTCAATAGACTTGGAGCATATCCTGCCCCTTGCTTTAGGTATGATACAGTATGTGCAGAATTGGTTGCAACCGTCTTGTATTTTTAGAAAAGCTCTTGTTTTTTTCTGAAAGCCGTTGAGCTGCATTGGTTCAAAAGCTGTATTCAAAGCATTTTTATCAATGTAAAGCTGATTAACATTACACAAAAGATAATCATTTATTGCTTGTAAGATTTTGGTTTTATTACCGTTTCCTACAAGAATATCTGCGCCTAGTGACGAAGCTTTTTCCGGAAAAGCCTGAACAAAACAACCCGTTACAGCTATAATCTTATCGGGATAAAGTTTTTTTATTCTGTTAATGGTCTTTCTGAGTTTTTTATCACTTTCCGCTGTTACTGTGCAGGAATTAATCAGAAATATATCCGCTTCATACTCATTTTTGGCTATTTCAAAACCGTTTGATGACAGTATCCCTTTGATACATTCGGTTTCATACAGATTAACTTTACATCCGAATGTAATATAAAATATCCTTGTTATTTAAATCACTCCGTAACACTTGTACAAATTATGAATATATTTATTGTAATAAATGCACAAAAACTCTTTTGAGCATTTTTTCAATTAAGAAGATTATACAATAATTTTAAAACTTTTTCAATTCCTCTTGACTAACTTGAAAAATATGTTATATTTATGGTGTACCCAAGGAGAAAATAAAATAATTTCAATGGAGGTAGATTTTAATGAAAAATGTAAAGGTAATGCTCGCAACTCTCAACGATGTAAAGAAGTTTGTTTAAGCGGTTATGAAATGCGATTATGATGTTGATCTTAACTCCGGCAGATATTCTATTGATGCTAAGTCTATAATGGGTATCTTCAGCCTTGACCTTTCAAAGCCCATCGATCTCGTTGCTCATACTGATGACGCAACAGCTTTGTTTGCAGATATCAAGCAGT
>CAMGJS010000123.1 GCA_946056455.1 uncultured Clostridia bacterium
AAAGAGATAACGACCCCTTATCCATACAGATTGCTTACAGAAAAAGAAAAACAGATTTACGACATATTTGAGGGAGCGGCGGTGTCCCTTTCAAACAAAGCCGATTTTGCAGGAATGTCGGTCACGAAGGCGGAACTGGAAAATGCTGTTTACGCTTTTGACCTTTACGAGCCGCTCTATTCATATATTTCACTTAAAGACTGCGTTATCCATAGTAAAAACGGATATGTGCAATATATTGATATGGCATATTACTATGATAAATCAAGTCACCAGAAGATGACCGAAGCTGTCAGGTCGGTGGCAGATAAGATACTTGCAAAAATTACGCCCGATATGACGGAATACGATGTTGTCAAGCTGCTGCACGATGAAATCGTCAGAAATTGCGTTTATGACGAAACCGCCCAGAATCGCAATTTTGCATACGGAGCTCTTGTTGACGGCAGAGCGACCTGCACAGGCTATGCAAAGGCTTTCAACTATCTTTGCAACAGAGCCGGCATAGAGAATACCTGCGCATTCGGAATGGCTGGCGGAGAAGGCCATATGTGGAATATGGTAAAGCTTGACGGAGAATGGTATGAAGTAGATACGACATGGGACGATACTTCGTCAGATGGGTTTGAAGGCTTTATCTATTACGATTATTTTCTTGTCACGACGGCAAGCATGGGCGACAGGGAGCTTTTTGCGTATAATATCGAAAAGCCTGTGGCGACGGGTACAAAGTACAACTATTACACAATGACAAGCACTTATGCCGAGGATGAAGCTACTCTTGAAGCGGCAATGTATAACTGTCTTAAAATTGCCGCCGAAAACAATGAAAAATATGCGCAGTTCAAATATAAGGACAGCAGTGTTCTTTCGATGATTGAAGAGTTTGCCCAAAGCGGCAGAATGATAAATATTATCAAGAGAGTTGAAAATGACACAGGCTATGTCTTCAACAAATCTGAAATGAAATATTATACCTCGAATAACGATACGATAGTAGTAATATCGATTTAATGCAAAGGAGTGGACGCAGTGAGAAAAAAATCGGCACAGCTGATAGCTTTGATGATGGCGGTTATGCTGACTTTTTCGGCATGCGACAAACCTCCTGTAAAGGACGACCCCGTTGCTACGGACGAATATAACGAGCCCGTTTCAACGGATATGACCGACGATACGGCGGTCAGCGCACAAGAACCTGCGATTGAGCCGTGGGTGGATAAGATACCCGATAAATGCACAAGCAGATATGGGTATTACAGCCTTGACGCATCCGAAAAAGCGGTATACGACAAAATTGTCGAAGCGGCAAAGCGTTATGAGGACGAGGTAGAGATAGACCGTGAAATTTCAAAGAGCAGGCTTGAAGAAATATGCGAGATGATTTTTATCGAGGAAAATGCTCTGTACTATCTTTCAAACGAATATAATGTCACATTCAACGCAGATACAGGCAACGCAACATCGGTAATTTTAAGCTATAAATTCGACCATGAGGAGCTTGCTTATCTTAACACCATGACGGAAGAACGGATAGAGGAAATCCTCAAAAAAATCACCGATGAAATGTCCGATGTTGACAAATTGAAGCTCTTTCACGATGAAATTGTTTTCGGCTGCAAATACGAGACCGAGGGAAGATACACGGCAACGCCTTTCGGCGCGCTTGTCGATGGCAAGGCTCTTTGTGAAGGCTACGCGAGAGCGATGGCTCTGCTTTGCAACAAGGTCGGAATAGAAAATATGTTTGCAACGGGAACGCAGTATAACACTGATGAAAACGGCGTTACAACAGAGGAAGAGCATATCTGGAATATGATAAAGCTTGAAGGCCTTTGGTACAATATGGATGTAACATGGGACGACCCTGCTTCTATAAAAAACGGCAGAGAGCTTGAGGACGATTACATCAGTTACAGCTATTTCCTCATTCCGAGCAACGAACTCAGACCTACTCTTTCGATAAGAACGGACCTGGTCGAACCGCCTGCGGCTTATTCAAATGATTGCAACTATTTCGTCTATTACGGATATTATGCCGAAAGCTATGAACAGGCGTTAAAAATCCTTGAAAAATCCATAAAAGAAGGAAACAGCAAGGGCGAAAAATATGTAAGGATAAAATTTGCGACTCCCGCTTTGTATAAAGAGGCGGCGAACAAGCTTTTCAGGCAAAAAGAGATTTACACAATATGCCCCGATATTCTTCCTAAAAAGATTGAATTTTTCTGGAACGAAACTGCAAAGTGCATACAATTTTCAATAAGATAGGATAAAGCTCCGTGCAATTTTTGCACGGAGTTTTTTGTTGCCAAATTCATTCTTTTGCATAAAATAAAGTATCATTATGCGGAGGTTGAAGTATGATAAAATCAATACTTGTCGCAGGAGGGGATTTAAGACAGACCTTTCTTGCGTTGTCCCTTAAAGGCGAATACGATACTTATGTTTACGGCATTGACGAATGTTATTTTGCTGATACAAATACTTGCAAATGTAATAAAAAATACGACGCGGCTATACTTCCGATACCTGTTTCAAACGACGGAGAAACGCTTTTTGCACCTTTTTATAAAGATAAGATAAGCCTTTCTGAGATAGCGTCAAAAATCAAAGATGGAGGAACGATATTCGGAGGAAAGTTCGGCAAAGCGAAGGAGTTTTTTGGAAAGCAGGGTTTTGAAACGGTTGACTATCTTGAAAGAGAGGACTTTGCCGTTATGAATTCTCTTGTGACGGCAGAGGGCGCGTTACAGCTTGCTATGGAGGAAAGTCCCGAAACGATTTTCGGTCAGAGGATACTTATAACGGGTTTTGGAAGAATAGCAAAGGCTCTTGCAAGGATGCTTGCCGCAATGGGCGCAGATGTTACAGTATGCGCAAGAAAAAAGAGCGATATTGTCTGGGCTGAAATATTCGGGTGCAAGGGAAAAAGCTTTGATATTCTCGATAAAAATACCGACTTCGGAATAATCTTCAATACTGTCCCCGCAGAGATTTTTGACAGAAAGCGTCTGTCGCTCATAAACCCCGATACGCTTATTATTGACCTTGCCTCAAAGCCCGGCGGAGTGGATTTTGTGTATGCCTCGGAGCAGGGCATAAGAACCATATGGGCGCTGTCGTTGCCGGGCAAGGTCGCCCCCGTAACATCGGGCGAAATAATCGCAAGAACAGTTAAGAATATCATTGAAGAAAGGGGAGAGGAAAATGTCTGAATTTGAGGGAATGAAAATAGGCTACGCATTCTGCGGTTCGTTCTGTACATTTGAAAAAAGCATCGCAGAGCTTGAAAAAATAGTGAAAGACGGCGCAGTCGTAACTCCCATAATGTCGTTTACGGCGTTTGATACTGACACAAGGTTCGGGAAAGCCGCCGATATAAACAAAAGGATAGAGGATATATGCGGTAATAAAATAATCAGCACGATAGAGGGCGCGGAGCCTATCGGTCCTCAGAAAATGTTTGATATACTTATTGTCGCTCCCTGCACTGGGAACACCGTTGCAAAGCTTGCCGCAGGGATAATCGATACGCCCGTTACAATGGCTGTCAAATCGCATATAAGAAACGCAAAGCCCGTTGTTCTTGCGATAGCGACAAACGACGCTCTTGCGGGCTCGGCAAAGAATATCGGAATGCTCCTCAATTACCGCAATTTCTATTTTGTACCCTATGGGCAGGACAATTTCAGCGCAAAGCCGAATTCGCTCGTCGCTGACTTTTCACTTCTTGGGGACACCGTTCTTCTTGCCTCAAAGGGAAAGCAGATACAGCCTCTTTTGCTTTGAATTTTTATCAATCATCCGCAGTGCGCCAGGAAAATCGCTCTGCGGATAATTTATGTCCTAAATATAAATATTTAAGGAACAATCATCGAATTTATTACTATTTTCTTGACTATACAGTAAAAATATGGTAACATTATTTTAATATAACACTTTTATTTGATAATATCACAAAGTTTGGAGAGATTAAAATGGCATTTCTGGACAACCTTAAAGCAATGGGCTTTGATACCGAAGACGCTTTGGCACGATTTATGGGCAATGAGGACCTTTACAAGCGTATGCTCAAAAAATTGCCTGCCGCAATAAAGGATATAAATTTACCTGTGGATTTTCCCGATGATAATTATGATGACATTACAAAAGGCGCTCACACAATAAAGGGCGTTACGGGCAACCTTTCGGTAACTCCGCTTTATAAGGCTTATACAGAAATTGTCAACGAACTCAGAGCGGGAAATCCCACAAGGGCAAGAGAAATACTTAAAGACATTCTTCCCGAGCAGGAAAAAATAATCGCTTACATAGAAGAAAATTTATAATACATATTTTAGGGGAATATAAACGGGGGTATTTTTTTGGAAACGATACTCATAGTAGACGACGAACGTATCTGCCGCGA
>CAMGJS010000124.1 GCA_946056455.1 uncultured Clostridia bacterium
GCGTTTCAGCAAAAAATCAGGCTCCGCGCCAGCGGGCGTGTATTGCTTTCTTTTTCACGAAATAAAAAGAAAGTCGCCCTCCGCAGAGGGCGAAACACTCCTGCTTCGCCGACAGCGAAACCTAAACTAAAAGCACTCATAAGAGTGCTTAACTGCACAGCATTTCAAGCTCCTCAAAAGAAAATTCGGGGAAGAGTGCGCGGTCAACGGCAAAGCCAATAAGCTTTGACGACCGCTCGACAAGCTTGTCAATGTCGCGGGGTGTTACCATCATATTCGGGGTATCGTCCTTGACTTCGCGCCCCGTGAGCTTTTCGGCAACGGTGTGCATATCAATAACCGTCGGAATGCCGACAGCGATAACGGGCACTCCGAGCGTTTTTTCCGAAAGCTCCTTTCTGCTGTTCTGCACTCCCGAACCGGGAGAAATTCCCGTTGTTGAAAGCTGAACGGTTCTGCAAAGCCTTTCCGAGTCCCTGCAAGCGAGAGCGTCAATGACGATGACAAAGTCGGGGCTTGTCCTTTCGCAAACGGATTTTACAATCTCCGCCGCTTCTATTCCCGTCTGCCCCAAAACGCCCATTGCAAGAACAGAAACCTCTCTTATCCCCGAAAATTCTTCAAGCTCTGGTAATTCGTCCGCAATGTGCCTTGTGGCAAGAATTTTTTCGGCGGACATAGGACCAATAGCGTCGGGAGTGATGTTTTTATTGCCAAGACACGCCACAAGCGCGCTACCTTTTGGGATAAGCGCCGATAGTTCGCTTGCTATGCATTCCGCCGTATCTTCAAAGCTTTCGGGAGAAATTCCGTTGAAATTTACTGTAATGTATCTGCCCTTAGGCTTGCCGATTTTTTCTCCCGCCTTGTCGGAATGTATCTCGACAGAGGTTATTTTACAGCCGTTTCTCTCTTTTCGGACTTTGTTATGCCGTCAAGCTTTTCGGCATTTTTCGGGATATTTTCTTGCGCGAGGTCTGTTCTTATCATAAAAACGCTCCTTTTTTGTGCAAAACGCAAAATTTGGCACAATTTTTTTATCTTAAATTTTATATACGCTTGTATTGCTATTTTGTCCGATAAATGATAAAATATGAATTGACTTCTCAGTAGGACGGGAATACTATCCCCATTTCCGCCCGATACAATAGAATTTTTTAAAGAGGTGAAAAAGATGCCGAACATTAAATCAGCAAAGAAGAGAGTTAAGGTTACAAAGGTTAAGGCTGACAACAACAAGGCTGCAAAGTCAAACCTTAAAACAGTTCTTAAAAACGCTAACGATAAGGAAACAATCCTTTTCGCTATCAAGAAGGTTGACCAGGCTTGCGCTAAGGGACTTATGCACAAGAACTGCGCAGCAAGAAAGAAATCTCAGCTTGCTACAAAGCTCAACACTCTCTAATATTTTTTAAGAGAAACACCCCACGATTTGACCCGATCGTGGGGATTTTTATTTCTCTTGCATTTTTCTTTCAATGCTGATATAATATAGGTTGATAATCTTAAAAAGGGGGAGCTTGACTTTGAGCGAGAATGTTCTTGTGATGGTGCGCTTCGGCGTTTCTGCACTGCTTATCATTCTTTCGGTGTTCGTTATTGCCGTTTTAACGCCAAAGCTTGCGTCGCTTGTTGATAAAATAGCGAAAAAGAACAGTCCCGAAAGGGTGCAGGATAGTGAACATCCCGATGTCAAGGGAATATACGACGGCGACTCTGCTCCCGATAATGCAGAAGAAAATAATGATGAAAACGGAGATGCTTGAAAATGGCTGAAAATAAAAAACTCGTCAGCGAAATCACCCCGATGGACGAAGATTTTGCACAATGGTACACCGACATAGTAAAAAAAGCGGAGCTTATCGAATACACAAGCGTAAAGGGCTGTATGGTTATCCGCCCCTATGCTTACGCTATATGGGAAAATATCCAGAGAATACTTGACGGAATGTTCAAGGCAACAGGACACGAAAATGTATGTATGCCTATGTTTATCCCCGAAAGTCTTTTGCAGAAAGAAAAGGACCATGTTGAGGGCTTTGCACCCGAGGTTGCCTGGGTAACAATGGGCGGAAGTGAAAAGTTAGAGGACAGACTCTGCGTAAGACCTACTTCCGAAACTCTTTTCTGCGAACACTATGCAAACATTGTTCATTCCTATCGTGACCTGCCCAAGCTTTATAATCAGTGGGTTTCTGTTGTAAGATGGGAAAAGACCACAAGACCTTTCCTGCGTTCAAGAGAATTCTTGTGGCAGGAGGGACACACCATTCACGCAACAGCCGAGGAGGCAATAGAAGAAACAGAGCGTATGCTCAATGTTTATGCTCAGTTCTGTGAAGAGGCTCTTGCTATGCCCGTTGTCAAGGGAAGAAAAACCGACAGCGATAAGTTTGCGGGCGCTGAGGCGACCTACGCTATCGAGGCTCTTATGCACGACGGCAAGGCTTTGCAGGCAGGTACTTCACACTACTTCGGCGACGGCTTTGCAAAAGCGTTTGACATTCTCTATACAAACAAGGAAAACAAGCAGGTTTATCCTCATCAGACATCCTGGGGAGTTACAACCCGTCTTATCGGAGCTATCATTATGACACACGGCGACGACAGCGGACTTGTTCTTCCTCCCGCTGTTGCACCTATTCAGGTAGTTATCGTTCCTGCGGCTCAGCATAAGCCCGGCGTTCTTGAAAAGTGCAGCGAAGTAAAGGACATTCTTTCAAAGCAGTTCAGAGTAAAGCTTGACGACAGCGACAATTCGGCAGGCTGGAAGTTCTCCGAGTACGAAATGAAGGGAGTTCCCGTAAGAGTTGAACTCGGACCCCGTGATATTGAGGCAGGTCAGTGCGTTGTGGTTACAAGACACAACCGTGAAAAGACCTTTGTCAAGCTTGACGAAATCGAAACGGTTATCGCCGAAAAGCTCAGAGAAGTTCACGACGGACTTTACAATAAGGCTCTTGAAAACAGAGAAAAGAGAACCTATGCCTGCAAGTCGATAGACGAGATAAACAAGGCTCTTGCCGAAAACGGCGACGGCTTTGTCAAGGCTATGTGGTGCGGCGACGAGGCTTGCGAAGATAAGGTCAAGGAGCTCACGGGAGTAGGCTCACGCTGTATCCCCTTTGAGCAGGATAATATCAGCGATACCTGCGTTTGCTGCGGCAAGCCTGCAAAGCAGATGGTTTACTGGGGCAAGGCATACTAATGGACGAGAAAATTTTAAAAAAGATAAATGTCGCTTATACCGAACTGCTCACCCATACCTACAAGGGTAATGCGGCGTCGGCTCTTGCGGATTTCTGCGACCTGCTCAAAACCGACAGCGACAAAATGTCCATTCAGCTTTTTGCCGACAGCGTTAAAAAGTACAAGGACACTCTCCCCGATACGGGCAAGCTGAAAATAGCCGAGAGAATATCGGGCAGAAACGGGGATATGACAACGGGTATCACTTTTCTTGCTCTTTCAAAGGGCGACAGGAAAACTGCCGAAACCCTCAATAAGTACGCTCTTGAAATGACAGCATCGGCTCTTGCCGAAAATCCGTCCCACAAAGAAAGGTGCGATAATATAGTCGCTCTCTGCAACGAATTTTCGTCAAAAGAAAAGCAACTTATCAGAATGAAACAGGCGGGCGACATTATGGCGGCTTTTGACGAAATCAGGGGCAAAAAGTGAGCTTTTGTGCAATTTTCATAAAATTATTTAAAAAACTTTTATAAACTTCTATGAACACCGATTGAAAAAGGGCATAAAACCCCTTGAAATCGGTGTTTTTTTATGATAAAATATTACTTGCATGACTGCAACAGATATGCGTTGAAGCGAGAGGTTGCCGACGGTATGTCGGGTAATTTTCGTGGAGTATGTCCGATTTTAAACCGGGCGGCTGTAATATTGACACTGTTTGTGCGTTTCTTTCCATCTTGCGGGGTATCGGCTCATGTTACTCGTCGGTACTTTTGGTAAGACAACACACTTGTGCGTATTAAGGCGGACTCGGAACTGTTCCTTTAAAGAACGGTCTTCGGGTTTTATTTGTATTAAGGGCTTGATACACACGGTTGCGTGTCTGATTTCAGTGTCGTCCCCCAGAAAAAATTTTATAGGAGGCGATTTAAGTGGCAGTCAACGAAAAAATCAGAATCAAGATCAAAGGCTATGAGCATGGCACTGTTGACGCGGCTGCAGCAAAGATTGTTGATGCAGCAAAGCGTTCGGGAGCAAAGGTAAGCGGTCCTATTCCTCTTCCTACAGACAAAGAGGTAATAACCATTCTTCGTGCGGTTCATAAGTACAAGGACAGCCGTGAGCAGTTCGAGCTTAAAACACACAAGAGACTTATTGATGTTATCAGACCCACAGCAAAGACAACAGAAGCCCTTCAGGGCCTTGAGCTTCCTGC
>CAMGJS010000125.1 GCA_946056455.1 uncultured Clostridia bacterium
CAGGCAATAAAATACATAATTTTTCAAGGAGGTTCTACAATGGGTTCTAAGAAGAAGGCTGCTCCTTTTAACGGAACACCCGAACAGGAAAAGCAGCTTAAAGAAGTAATTGCTTCATTAAAGGACGATAAGGGTTGCCTTATGCCCATTATGCAGCATGCACAGGAAATTTACGGTTATCTTCCCATCGAAGTTCAGACAATGATAGCCGAGGGAACAGGTTTCCCGCTTGAAAAGGTTTACGGCGTTGCTACATTCTACGCTCAGTTCTCACTTTATCCCAAGGGAAAGTACAAAATCTCTGTCTGCCTTGGAACAGCTTGCTATGTTAAAGGCTCGGGAGATATTTATGACAAACTTATCGAAAAGCTCGGTATCGAGGGCGGCGAATGCACACCCGACGGCAAATTCTCTCTCGAAGCCTGCCGTTGCATAGGTGCTTGCGGACTTGCTCCCGTTATGACGATAAATGAGGATGTTTACGGAAGACTTACACCCGATATGCTTGACGACATTCTTGCAAAATATGCGGATTAGTTTTAACGCTACAAACAGACAGGAGGATAATATATGAAAACTCTTGAAGAACTCAATGCTGTCAGAGCTCAGATGGAGGGCGAGGTTGCTCTCAGAACTCATGACAGTTCATCTTCAAAATACGAAAGACATGTACTCGTTTGCGGCGGTACAGGCTGTACATCTTCAGGTTCGATGAAGATTATAGAAACTCTTGAAAAAGAAATCGCAGAAAACGGTCTTAAAGATAAAGTTCAGGTAGTTAAGACAGGTTGCTTCGGACTTTGTGCATTAGGCCCCATTATGATAGTATACCCCGAGGGAACATTCTACTCGATGATGAGCGTAGACCATATTCCCCGTATCGTTAAGGAACACCTTCTTGAAGGTAATCCCGTTAAGGAATTCCTTTACAGCGAAACAGTTGACGGTGACAACATCAAGGCTCTTGATGAAACCGCATTCTATAAGAAGCAGCACCGTGTAGCTCTCAGAAACTGCGGTGTTATCAATCCTGAATGTATCAACGAATACATAGGCAGAGGCGGTTATGAGGCTCTCGGCAAGGTACTTAAAGAAATGACTCCCGATGAAGTCGTTCAGACAATTCTCGATTCAGGTCTCCGCGGAAGAGGCGGCGGCGGATTCCCCACAGGTATGAAGTGGAAACTTGCCAAGAACATTGTTCAGGGCGGACAGAAATATGTCTGCTGTAACGCCGACGAAGGCGACCCGGGCGCATTCATGGACCGTTCGGTTCTCGAAGGCGACCCCCATGTTGTACTTGAAGCAATGGCAATAGCAGGTTACGCAATCGGCGCAAACCAGGGTTACATCTATGTTCGTGCAGAGTACCCCATCGCCGTTCAGCGTCTTGAAATCGCTATCAAGCAGGCTCGTGAAAACGGACTTCTCGGCGAAAATATCTTCGGAACAGATTTCAGCTTTGATATAGGCCTCCGTCTTGGTGCAGGCGCATTCGTATGCGGTGAAGAAACAGCTCTTATGACTTCTATCGAAGGCAACCGCGGCGAACCCCGTCCTCGTCCTCCTTTCCCTGCAGAAAAAGGACTTTTCGGAAAGCCTACACTTCTCAACAATGTTGAAACATACGCTAACATTCCTCAGATTATCCTCAACGGTGCAGAATGGTTTGCATCAATGGGTACAGAAAAGTCAAGAGGAACAAAGGTATTTGCTGTCGGCGGAAAAATCAACAACACAGGTCTTGTTGAAATCCCTATGGGTACAACACTTCGTACCGTTATCGAAGAAATCGGCGGCGGCATCCCCAACGGCAAGAAGTTCAAGGCTGCTCAGACAGGTGGACCTTCAGGCGGATGTATCCCCGCAGAGCATCTTGATATTCCCATCGACTACGATAACCTCATCTCAATCGGCTCTATGATGGGTTCGGGCGGACTTATCGTTATGGACGAAGACAACTGTATGGTTGACATCGCTAAGTTCTTCCTTCAGTTCACAGTTGACGAGTCTTGCGGTAAATGTACTCCCTGCCGTGTAGGTACAAGAAGACTTCTTGAAATACTCGACAAAATCACAAAGGGACAGGGAACACTCGAGGATATCGACAAGCTCGAAGAGCTCTGCTACTACATCAAGGCAAACGCTCTCTGCGGACTTGGTCAGACAGCTCCCAACCCCGTTCTTTCAACCCTCAAATACTTCAGAAACGAATACATCGCACATGTTGTTGACAAGAAGTGTGAAGCAGGCGTTTGCCGTGACCTTCTCAGCTATGAAATTGTCAAGGACAACTGTATCGGATGCGGTATGTGCGCTAAGCAGTGCCCTGCCGGAGCAATCTCAAGAACAGATTATGTCGCACCCGGCAAGAAGCTTGCCGCAATGGAAATCGACAAGACAAAGTGCGTTAAGTGCGGTGCTTGTATGGGCGTATGTAAGCCCAAGGCCATTATCAAGAAGTAGGAGGATAGAAGCTAATGGAAAATATAAATGTAAAAATCAACGGTATAGATGTTTCTGTACCTAAGGGCTCGACTATTCTCGAAGCTGCAAGAATTGCCAACATCGAAGTTCCCACACTCTGCTTCCTCAAAGACATCAACGCTATCGGCGCTTGCCGTATCTGCGTTGTTGAAGTTCAGGAAAAGAGAGGCGACGCTCTTGGCCCCAAGAGAATAGTAGCATCCTGCGTTTACCCCGTAGCAGAAGGTATGGTTATCTCAACAAACTCACCCAAGGTTCTCGATTCAAGAAAGAAAACACTTCAGCTTATCCTTTCAACACACGAAAAGAAGTGTCTTTCTTGTGTAAGATCGGATAACTGCGAGCTTCAGAAGCTTTGCTATGACCTCGGAATAGACGATGAAAACTACTATGAAGGCTCAAAGCCCGAATATGAAATCGACGACAGTGCCGCTCATATGGTAAGAGATAATAACAAGTGTATCCTTTGCCGTCGTTGCGCAGCTGTATGTCAGGCTAACCAGGGCGTTGGAGTTATCGGCGCAAACGAAAGAGGATTTACCACAAATATCTCTTGTGCATTTGAGCAGGGACTCGGTGAAACATCCTGTATCTCCTGCGGACAGTGTATCGTTAACTGCCCCGTTGGCGCTATCTATGAAAAGGACAACACAGCCGCTGTTCTTGAAGCTATCGCTGACCCCGACAAGTATGTTATTGTTCAGACTGCTCCCGCAGTAAGAGCCGCTCTCGGTGAGGACTTCGGTCTTCCTATCGGAACAAATGTTGAAGGCAAGATGGCTGCCGCTCTTCGCAGACTTGGCTTTGATAATGTATTCGATACAGACTTTGGTGCTGACCTCACAATTATGGAGGAAGCAACAGAGTTCCTTTCAAGAGTTCAGAACGGCGGAAAGCTCCCGATGATCACATCGTGCTCACCCGGATGGATAAAGTACTGCGAACACTACTTCCCCGATATGACAGAAAACCTTTCATCCTGCAAGTCTCCTATGCAGATGTTCGGCGCTGTTGCAAAGACATACTACGCTGAAAAGATGAACATCGACCCGAAGAATATGGTCGTTGTTGCGGTTATGCCTTGTACTGCAAAGAAGTTTGAAATAGGCAGAGATGATATGTCAGCCGCAGGCGTTCCCGATGTTGACATATCGATCACAACAAGAGAGCTTGCAAGAATGATTAAGCGCGCAGGTATCAAGTTCAATGAACTTCCCGATGAAAAGTTTGACGAACCTCTCGGAATTTCAACAGGTGCCGCAGTTATCTTCGGTGTTACGGGCGGAGTTATGGAAGCCGCACTTCGTACAGCAGTTTGGAAGCTCACAGGCGAAAACGCTGACAGCCCCATCGAATTCAAGGAAGTTCGCGGAATGGAAGGCATCAAGGAGGCTTCATACACAGTCAACGGAATGGAAATCAAGCTTGCCGTTGTTTCAGGAACAGCAAATGCTGAAAAGCTTCTCAACAAGGTTAAAGCAGGCGAGGCAGACTACCACTTTATCGAAGTTATGGGTTGTCCCGGCGGTTGCGTAAACGGAGGCGGTCAGCCTTATCAGCCCGCGTCTGTTCGTAACTTTACAGACATCAGAGCTATGAGAGCAAACGCACTCTACTCTCTCGATGAAGCAAACGCTGTAAGAAAGTCCCACGAAAACCCTGCAATAAAGGCACTTTACGATGAGTACCTCGGAGAACCCAACAGCCACAAGGCTCACGAAATTCTTCATACTTCTTATGTAAAGCGCGGACTTTATAACAACAAGTAATCTTTAAATAATCCGTACCTCTTTTAAGGGCAATGACGATATACATATGTATCGTTACCGAGCCACAAACTTTGGTTTTTCGTAAAGTAAATTACGAAATGCCAAAGGGGGCTCCCCTTTGAGGTACGGAT
>CAMGJS010000126.1 GCA_946056455.1 uncultured Clostridia bacterium
CTGGATAACAGGCTTTATCAACATTAAAGTTGCAGGCCTGACAGAGCAGATGCCGTCCTTTATTATTTATCCCGTGTCGGTTATGTCGGGCATAGGTCCTTTGTGGTTCATTCAGCTTTTGTTTGTATTTTCGCTTCTTATCGTGCTGATAAAAAAGCTTGACAAGGGCGATAAATTCTATAATCTTTGCAAAAAATGCAATATTGTGATAATTCTTCTTTTTGCATTTCTTTTGTGGGGAGCGTCGATGATACTCAATGTGCCCGTTTTGACTATGTATCGTTGCGGAATTTATTTCACCGCATTTCTTATCGGATATTTTGTATTCTCTCACGATGAAGTCTTGGAGCGCATTGAAAAAATTCGCATACCTATGCTTATTCTTGCCGTTGCGGGCGCTGTCGGATATACCATTTATTATTTCGGACAGAACTGTTGCGCGGACGAGGTTCTGCAAAGCCTTTTCACAAATATCTATCTCTGGATTGCAATTCTTGCGATTATCGGATGTGCAAAAAGGTATCTCAACAAGACAAACAAGTTCTGCGATTATATGACAAAATCAAGCTTTGGTTTTTATATAATTCATTATCCTGTTCTGTTAATTATAGCATATTTACTCTATAAATTTACCGCGTTGCCCACAGCGCTTATTTACATAATTTCTCTTGTGGGAGAATTTATTTTCACATTCTTACTTTACGAGGGAATAAAGAGAGTTCCGATTTTAAGATTCTGGGTCCTTGGCATAAAAAAGCCGAAGAAGGAGAAAGTTAATGCATAAAATAAAAGGCTGCTGTTTCAGATACAGTAGCCTTTTATCGTCTTATTTTATCAAAAAATTCTTTTAATACGGCGGAACATTCGTCCTCCATAATTCCTGCGTAGTAGGTTATATTTTCGCCCTCAAAGCTTTCTTTCTGAGAGCATACAGCGCCTGCTCTTTTGTCATACGCTCCGAAATAAACCTCGTCAAGCCTTGAATTTATTATCGCCCCTGCGCACATCAGGCAAGGTTCTAATGTGACATATATTGCACACCCGTCAAGCCGCCAGTCGCCTATTGCCTTTGACGCTTGAAGAATAGCCTCTGTTTCAGCGTGAGACAGAGGATTTTTATCGGTCTCACGGCGGTTAAAGCCCTTGCCGATGATTTTTTTGTCGCTCTTTCTTACTATCACTGCTCCGACAGGGATTTCACCCATCGAAAGAGCCTCTTTTGCGAGATTTAAAGCCTCACGCATATAGATATTTTCCATAAAAGCTCCTTTCTAAGCGGCGAATTCGGCAAAGATAGTCATAAAGACAAAGCCTGTCACTATCCATAAAAGCATTGGCGGAGATATGAGAGCTACGGTAAGCTTGTCGTTAAGCGCCATATAGCTTTTTGGAAAACGATAGAGAAGAATGTTTTCCTGCTTTTTTGAAAATATCAGAAAAAGAATAAATCCTATAAAAAGAAATCCCGCAATAACAAAAAACATTATTGTATCAAACACATTCTTAGGAAGAAAAAGGAGCATAGTCGATGAAAAATATATCACTGCCGAAACAAATATATCCGCATATATTCCGCAAAGCAGTGAGCCGGTGCAGATAGTAATATAGCCTATGCAGAATGACATAAGCAATACAAACCATATATGCGAAATATCGTGACAGATAAAAGCGGAAACGATTGAGGTGAATATAAGCGCAAAGCCGTCGCCGAACTGTCGGAGCGACTGCATAACCGCTCCACGCAGAAAGAGTTCTTTTAAAATCGGGAAAATAATAATATACGCAATGGCAGAAACCGCGGCGGACGGAAGGTTGGTGCCTATTTTTACTGCGGCAGGGGAAATCTTTATTGAAAAAATATTGAGAGAAAGTCCCCACAGATATGTTCCGCATATAGCTATCCCTGTTGCCATAAGCATAACGGGAATAGCAATCCTCGCCGCGTCTTTGTTTGTGATTTTTAGTGGAAATATCACCGACGGCGGAGTTTTTCTTAAAAAAATCAGAAAGAAAAGAGGTATCAGTACCTTGAAAAAAGCTGAAATCGCCGCAACAGAGGTATACTGCACCGAGGACGCATTAAGAAGTCCTAAAATAAAATCGTTTGTAACATTATATCCCAGAAGCCTTAAAACAGCCGCGGCAAGATAGGGGAAAGCCGCCTCGAAAAAAAAATATATGCAAAGAGCAAATCCTATTGCGGTCATATTCTTTTTAAGGCAAGCCTTTTCGGCATTTTCGGGGCGGTCGTCAACAAAGCCCTTGCCGTCTATGTATGTCAGAACATCGGCGTCTTTGACAAAGCTGAAACCATATTTGCTTTCAGTTCTCCATTTGCGGTAGCTTTCGTTGAAGGAGTCGCTCTGGGACGGACAGGAATAATCCTTTGCCGCGTCTATGATATTTTCTTCGATATCCTTTGATATGAACAAATTCATATTCATAGGCTTTGCTCCTTTCTCTAAACTCCTTCAAGGTCAAACGGGGGAGTGTATTCTTCCTTCGCCGATGAACGCTCCTGCATAAAGCCGTCAAGTCCGAGGCTTAAAGCATAGTCCACCGCTTTTTCATATTCAAGGGTAGAAATTCTTCTGCTTATTTCCTTATGCAAAAATGCTTTGTGGCAGGGTGTATACTGGCTCATAAGTGAGAGTAAACCTGCATTATCCGCAAAATGCTCCGAAATATATCTAAGTACCGAATATGTGTCCTCAAGATTATTCGGCAAAGCAAGGTGCCTTATTATCATTCCTTTTTGCATAATGCCGTCATCGTCAAAAACGGGCGTTCCCACCTGAGAAAACATCTCGTCAAGAGCTTTTTTCGCAACATCGGGATAATCCCTTGCAGACGAATATTTTTCGGCAATATCTGGGTTTAAATATTTCATATCGGGGAGGTATATGTCAATATAGCCTTTTAGCATTTTAAGAGTATCAACGCTTTCATATCCGCCCGAATTAAAAACCACGGGGATATGAAGTTTGTCTTTTATATTGTCAAGAGCTTTTATAACGAGCGGAACATAAGGTGTTGCGCTGACAAGATTTATGTTATGAGCACCTTTTTCTTGCAGTTCAAGAAAAATTTCAGAAAGGCGGTCTGTTGAAATTTCCTTGCCGAAAGCCTCTTCGCTTATCTTATAATTCTGACAAAAACAGCATTTAAGCTGACAGCCTGAGAAAAAAACAGTCCCCGAACCGTTTTTGCCGCTGATACAAGGCTCCTCCCAGAAATGCAGAGCAGCCCTTGCTATTTTTATTTTATCACCGCAGCCGCAAAAGCCCTTGTGCATTGTGCGGTCGGCTTTACACTCTCTCGGACAAAGACTGCAACTTGAAAAATCCACAATATCCACTCCGAAAAAAACAGACTGAGTATTACTACTCAGTCTATTCTATCACAAATTATGCGATTAGTCAAAATTATTCTCCGAGAATAATTTTCTTTGTCTGGGGAACTTTGAGAAGTGCAACTGCGCCGATAAGAGTAAAGATAAGCTCAGGAACCATATATGACGCATTGTAGATAAGGCTGTAAAGCCAGGAGTTTTCTGTATAGAAGCCTTCCCAGAGCATTCCTGCCGAAGCAAAGATTACAACTCCGCTGAGGAAGTGGCAGGCAAGTCTTATAAGAATTGCTATAACGATACCTGCGATGTGTCCTGCGGTTCCTTTATCACGGAAAATTCCTGCAATGCCAAGACCTGTATAAGCGAGTATGTAGTCAAGCATAATGCAACCGATGAGCATAGCGGGAGTAAGTCCCCAGGCAAAAAGTCCGTCAATGATTATTCCCTGACCGAGCTGAACGAGAGCGTATACGAACGATACCGCAAAGCCCTTTGCTACGCCGTGTCTGAGGCTGAAAATTACAATCGGCAACATTGAGAGCAAAGTGATAGAGCCGCCCCAGGGGAGCTTATACACCTTGATAAAGCTGAGTACCGTTGCGAGCGCTACCATTATTGCGCCCTCTACAAGTGTTCTGATTTTTGAGCTGTTCATTTTAAAAAACTTCCTTTCTTTTTTTCGGAGAATGCAAAAATGCCGCCCGAAAATGCGGACGGCATGGGAATAGCAAAATATTTTCCTACGTCGGCATTATCCGCATCAGGTTATGGGTCGAAGTTCGTTACCTAATCGGGTAATACTTCCTCTCAGCCTTTCTCAAAAGCTCCCCTTTTTCCTAGATTGTGAAGCTATTATACACTATTTTCAACGACTTGTCAAGACCTTATTCGACAGTTGACACTTTAAGCATATTCGTTGTGCCCGAAATGCCAAGAGGTATTCCCGCCGTGATGACGATTTTGTCGCCTTTTTCGATAAGTCCCTGTGCAAGCGCTCTGCTCATTGCGTGGTCAAAAATGTCGT
>CAMGJS010000127.1 GCA_946056455.1 uncultured Clostridia bacterium
ATAAGAGCAAGAGCTTCTTTGACAGGTATAGGGCTTACATCGCAGAAAAGAGCATTTATAAGACCAAGATACTTTATCTGTAATTTTCCTGCCTCAGCAAAATTATTGTCTAAACAAAGCTGACATAATTCGTGTGTTTCCTTGGGCATAACATTTGAAAGAACGGATATTACACCTTTTCCTCCTATTGACATAACGGGAACTGTCATTCCGTCATCACCGCTGTAAACATCAAGATTATCTCCGCATGCTTCAATAATCTTTGCAAAATAATCCATATTTCCGCCTGCTTCCTTAACGGCTACGATATTTTCGTGCTTTGAAAGCTCGACAAAAGTGTCAATTGCAATGTTTACACCTGTTCTTCCGGGGATGTTATAGAGCATAACAGGAATGTTTATAGCGTCTGCAATTGTTGTAAAATGCTTAATAAGACCATTCTGCGATGTCTTATTGTAATAAGGCGATACAACGAGAACTGCATCAGCTCCGAGAATTTCAGCCTCTTTTGAAAGCTGGACAGCATAAGCAGTATCATTGCTTCCTGTGCCTGCAATAACGGGAACTCTCTTATTTACTCTTTCAACGCAGTAGCGAATTGTTTCTTTATGTTCTTCATCGGACATTGTTGAAGATTCACCCGTTGTTCCGCAGACAACAATAGCGTCTGTTCCGTTTTCAATCTGAAAATCAATGAGCTTTCCAAAGGTTTCAAAATCAATGGAACCATCGGTATTCATAGGTGTTACAATAGCAACGCCTGCGCCTGTAAAAATTGTCTTTTTCATAATGCGTCTTCCTTTCGGGAATTAGTCAAGATAACCCTTCGCTGCAAGAAGTTCGGCCATAAGAACTCCGCCACCTGCGGCGCCTCTGAGCGTATTGTGTGAAAGGCATACAAATTTATAATCATACTGTGAGTCCTCACGCAGACGACCGATTGAAATAGCCATACCTCTTTCAAGGTCTCTGTCAAGCTTTATCTGAGGACGATTGTCTTCTTCAAAGTAATTGAGGAACTGCTTTGGTGCGAGCGGAAGTCCGAGCTCCTGAGGTTCAGCCTTGTATTCAGCCCAGAGCTTTTTGATTTCTTCGATAGAAGGCTTATTCTTGAACGAAACGAACACAGCGGCAGTATGACCGTTAGAAACAGGAACTCTTATGCACTGTGTTGTAATAGAAATATCGCTTTCGTTTACAATTTTTCCGTCAACAACCTTGCCCCATACCTTGAGAGGCTCTTTTTCAGACTTTTCTTCTTCTCCGCCAATATAGGGGATAATGTTATCAACCATTTCAGGCCATGTTTCAAATGTTTTTCCTGCTCCAGATATTGCCTGATATGTGCAGGCAAGCACATTTGTAATACCGAATTTTCTGAGCGGAGTAAGAGCGGGAACATAGCTCTGAATTGAGCAATTTGATTTAACTGCAATAAATCCGCGCTTTGTACCAAGACGCTTTCTCTGAGTTTCAATAACAACTGCATGGTCGGCGTTGATTTCGGGAACTATCATAGGAACATCGTCAACGCCGCGGTTTGCCGAGTTATTTGAAATAACGGGGCATTCAGCTTTCGCGTAAGCCTCTTCAAGAGCTTTTATTTCGTCCTTTTTCATATCAACAGCACAGAATACAAAGTCAACCTGAGATGTAATTTCTTTGATATCCGCCGTTGCGTCGTATACAATAAGATTTTTCATTGATTCAGGAATAGGAACATCCATCGCCCAACGACTTCCTACCGCTTCTTCATAGGTTTTTCCTTTTGAACGGGGGCTTGCCGCAAGCACCTTGACCTTAAACCACGGGTGATTTTCAAGGAGCGTTGCAAAACGCTGTCCGACCATTCCCGTTGCGCCGATAATACCTACATTAAACTGCTTCATAATACTTTCTCCTTTTGATATAACTTTGAATTTTTCAATCTTTTTTAAAAAAATAAAAAAACCGATTGAAAATCGGTTCATCATACTGTATAATAGAAAAGTCGGCATGTTAAATTAAAAACAAGAATGCCGATAGCTCTCCATCATAATCTGTATGATGACAATCGCATACCTATTAAATATGCAATCAGGGCAAAGATGCCAAGCTTTAACCCTTCGGCAGAATTGCCTTTCCCATTCAGCTTTATAGCGAGCAGGCACTCTTGCTGAGGGTACTCATCGCATCTGCGACCTCTATCCGTTAATCTATCATATCACTTTTAAAGTGCCGTGTCAACATAATTTTTTATTTTCAGGAGAATTTTATGTATAAAACCTCAGATTTTTACTACGATTTGCCCGAAGAACTCATCGCTCAGACTCCTGTTGAACCGAGAAATTCATCAAGGCTTTTAAAAATTTCGAGAGAAACGGGTGAAATTGTTCACGACCGTTTCTATAATCTATGCAATTATCTTAAAAAAGGTGACTTGCTTGTTCTTAACGACAGTAGGGTTCTACCTGCAAGATTATACGGGGTTAAAAGCGACAATAATACCTTTATCGAATTTCTCCTTCTTGAACAAAAAGGTAATATGGTCTGGGATATTATCTGTCGCCCCGCAAAAAAAGCAAAAATAGGGACAGAATTTTCCTTCGGAGACGGTAAGCTTACAGCAAAAGTACTTGAAAAAGGCGAGGATGGCAACAGGACCGTTGAATTTAAATGCGACGGTAACTTTTTCTCTGTACTTGAAGAAATAGGACAGATGCCTCTTCCTCCGTATATTAAAGAGAAACTCAAAGATAAGGAAAGATACCAGACTGTTTATTCAAGAGAATTAGGCTCGGCGGCGGCTCCCACTGCTGGACTTCATTTTACACCCGAACAGCTTGAACAGATTAAAGCTATGGGAGTAAATATCGCCTATGTGACATTACATGTCGGTTTAGGAACGTTCAGACCTGTAAAGGTTAATAACATTACAGAGCATCATATGCATTCTGAGCATTATTTTCTTCCTGCCGAAACAGCAACTTTGATTGCAAATACAAAAGAATCAGGCAACAGAGTCATTGCTGTCGGAACAACATCGTGCAGAACCCTTGAAAGCGTTGCGGAGTTCTTTGGAGAAATAGAAGAGGGGAGAGAATATCAGGGATATACCGATATTTTCATATATCCGCCTCATGAATTTAAGGTCATCGATGGTCTTATCACCAACTTTCATCTTCCCGAAAGCACTCTCATTATGCTTGTTTCAGCATTTCTGGGATATGATAAAACGATGAATGCATACAAAACGGCAGTTGAAGAAAAATACAGATTTTTCAGTTTCGGCGACAGTATGGCTATCTTATAACATTATTAAGGAGATTTTATGTATACATTACTTAAACAAGAAAACAGAGCAAGAAGAGGAAAAGTAGAAACTGTTCACGGCACATTTCAGACGCCATGTTTTATGAACGTCGGAACTTCAGCTGCTATTAAGGGCGGAATTTCATCACTTGACCTTGTTGACCTCAAATGTCAGGTAGAACTTTGCAACACCTATCATCTTCATGTCAGACCGTCTGATAAGCTTATAAAAGAAATGGGCGGACTTCATAAATTTATGCATTGGGATAGACCTATACTTACCGACAGTGGCGGATTTCAGGTTTTTTCTCTTGCAAAGCTTCGTCGTATAAAGGAAGAAGGAGTATATTTCAACTCTCATGTTGATGGTGCGAAGATATTTATGGGTCCCGAGGAAAGTATGCAGATTCAGTCTAATCTCGGTTCAACAATAGCAATGGCTTTTGATGAATGTGTTGAAAACCCTGCAACATATCAATACAGCAAAAAATCCTGCGAAAGAACAGTCCGTTGGCTTTATCGCTGCAAAGACGAGATGGAAAGGCTTAACGCTTTACACGATACAATCAACAAAAAACAGATGCTTTTTGGTATAAATCAAGGCTGTACCTTTGAAGACCTCAGAGTAAAGCACATGGAGGAAATAGCAAAACTCGACCTTGACGGTTATGCGATAGGAGGACTTGCAGTAGGCGAACCAACGGAAGAAATGTACAGAATTATCGACGCTGTCGAGCCTGTTATGCCAAAAGATAAGCCCCGTTATCTTATGGGCGTCGGAACTCCTGCAAATATAATCGAGGCTGTTGCAAGGGGAATAGATATGTTTGATTGCGTTATGCCCAGTCGTGATGCAAGACACGGAACAATATTCACATGGAGCGGAGTTATGCATATCACAAATAACAAATTTGCATACGATGAAAGACCGCTTGACGAAAATTGTGATTGTCCCACTTGCAAAAATTTTTCCCGTGCATATATAAGACACCTTTTTAAAGCAAATGAACAGCTTGGAGGAAGGCTTGCGGTTATGCATAACCTTTATTTTTACAATACCCTTATGGAAAAAATACGCGATT
>CAMGJS010000128.1 GCA_946056455.1 uncultured Clostridia bacterium
ACATAGGCAACGCCCGAGGAGGAGCGATAGGTGACTGTCTTGCCTCTGTTCTTGACTGGGCAGGATATGATGTCACAAGAGAATTCTATGTAAACGACGCAGGAAATCAGATAGAAAAATTTGCGACTTCGCTTGAAGTGCGCTATCTTCAGCTTTATAAAGACGGCATTGAGCTCCCCGAGGACGCTTATAAGGGCGAGGATATTACAGAACACGCAAAGGCTTTTGCTGAAATTCACGGCGACAAGTATGTGAACGCAGACAGCGCCGAAAGAAGAAAGGCTCTTGTGGATTACGCTCTGCCCCTTAATATCGCAAAGCTTAAATCCGACCTTGAAAAGTACCGCATCTACTATGATGTATGGTTCCTTGAAAGCACACTTCACAATTCGGGCAAGGTAATGGAGGCTGTTGAAAAGCTCAAAGCAAAAGGTCTTGCTTATGAAAAGGACGGCGCAATTCTCTACTGCTCAAATAAGGTTGCAAGAGAGAACGATGAAGAAGTCGTTGACGATGTGCTTGTCCGCAAGAACGGAATACCCACATACTTTGCCGCAGATATTGCATATCACTACAACAAGTTTGTTGAAAGAGGCTTTGACAAGGTAATAGATGTCTGGGGAGCAGACCACCATGGTCATGTCGCAAGGCTCAAGGGCGCAATGGCGGACCTTGATGTCAACCCCGACAAGCTCGATGTTGTGCTTATGCAGATGGTCCGTCTTATGAGAAACGGCGAAGTGGCAAAGCTTTCAAAGCGTTCGGGCAAGTCTATCACCCTTTCCGACCTGCTTGAAGAAATCCCTATCGACGCTGCAAGATTTTTCTTCAATCTGCGTGAGGCTAATTCGCATTTTGATTTTGACCTTACCTTAGCGGTGGAGCAGTCGGCTCAGAACCCCGTTTATTATGTTCAGTACGCCCACGCAAGAATATGCTCGATTTTGCGTAATCTTGCCGAGGACGGAGATGTCCCCGCAAAGAAAGGCTCTGATTTTTCGATACTTTCTTCCGATGAAGAAAGAGAGCTTATCCGTCACCTTGCGGCATTGCCCAATGAGATTGACGAATCGGCAAAGAATTACGACCCTGCAAGAATTACAAGATACAGCCTTGAACTTGCAACGCTGTTTCATAAATTCTATGCCGCTTGTCATGTCAAGGGCGAAGAAAAGGCGCTCAAAGAAGCTCGTCTTGCTCTTTGCGACGCTGTAAGGGTAGCGCTTGAAAACTGCTCCGAAATACTTAAAATTGATTGTCCCGACAGAATGTAGAATATTTTTTAAAATAAAAGCACGCCATAAGGCGTGCTTTTTTTGATTGGTATCTGAAAAGATATGAACAAAACTTTTTATTGCAAAGAATTATCTATCATATTTTCCAGAACAGTTATCTCGTTGTCATTGGGACAAAGCTCTTTGAGCTGATTGAGATACATTCTTGCCTCGGCGATTTTTCCGCTTTCTATAAATCCTCTGATATTTTTCTTGACAACCTTTGCAAGAGAGGCAAGCTCGTCATCAGGAGCAGGGTTCAGCTTTTCGTCAAGTTTTTTCTTTATATTCTCGGCGGCAAACTTTGCAAGAGCCTGAACATCGGGGTTTTTCTGCATTATCGCTTTGATTTCTTTAAGCGAATTTACAAGCTCGGTTTCAGAAAGATTTTTTTCTTCCGACAAAATATAAATTTCAAGCGCCTTGTCTATATCGGAATTTATATGAAGCTTTGCTATTTCCTTTGCAAAGGACGCTCCCTTTTCATTCATATAAGAGCCGATATATCCGCAGAAGATATATTTGTTATCATCGTCAAGATTGATATAAATTCTCTTTATCGCCGAATAGTTTTTAAGGCTCTGGCAGACTATGATAAGACATTTTATGTATGTGTGCATATACTCGCTGTCAGAAAGCTTTTCTTTAACGGGGACAGAGGTGAGAAAATCAAGACAGCTGTTGAACTTTCTTTCTTCTATACAACAGCTTGCCGCGCGGAGCATTGCATTTGAAAAAGCGGCAACAGTATCATACTTGACAGCGCAGAGCATAGTATCGGCGGTGTGGTGCTTGCCCTGGGAATATTCTTTATAAAAGCCTGCGTATTCTCTGAAAGCGGGAATAGCCTCTTGGTGTCTTTTGAGCAATGTCAGCGTCATAGCCTTTATATAGAAAAATTCAATATCAAGACCGACGATACTGTCAACATCGTCCCTTTTTTTGAATTCATCATGCTCCTTTATTGTCCGGAGCACCATTTCATAATCGTTCTTTGTGGCATAAGCCTCGGCTTTGTCAAGAAAGAGCGCGTGAATTGAATAATGCGGAGCTTTTTTGTTAAGCTCTATTCCCTTGTTGCAGTATTCTATCGACTTGTCAAGGTCTATACCCTTATATGATTCCGCTATCTGCATATAGGTCATCGAATTATCAGGGTCCTCTTCAAGCTCTTTCATTAAAAGCGGAAGGTTTCTTTCGCCCTTGCTGACGGCGGTATCGTCGGTCATAACATATCCGAAATGGTCAAGCAGGCAGTCGATGTTCTTTAAAGGATAGTTGTATGTTGTAAGCCCCTCGTGTATTCTTCTTATAAATTTTGTATCGGGCAGTATTTTTGTCAGTCTCGGAGCCATAAAGTCCGCGTAATCTGTCTTTTCGTAGTCCTTAT
Source organism: uncultured Clostridia bacterium (assembly GCA_946056455.1). GTDB lineage: Bacteria > Bacillota > Clostridia > Oscillospirales > Ruminococcaceae > RGIG4131. Next base: position 2,665 of record CAMGJS010000128.1, read on the forward strand.
AGCTTCTTATGGTGATTGTCGCCGAATTGTAGCTTTTGTATTCTCCCGATTTGAAAAAGTTTATCAGTTCATCGGTTTTTGTGAATATTTCATCCGCGTCTATGAACATATACCACTCGCCGAGAGCGCCCTGCAAGGTGACATTGCGCGCGGCGGAAAAATCATCGCACCATTTAAAAAAGCGCACATCGTCGGTATATTTCTTTGCAATCTCCACAGATTTATCCGTTGAACCCGTATCAACAATGATAAGCTGACAGGGCAGAGCCTCCATAACGGGCTTTAAGCCGTCAAGACAAAGGGGGAGATATTTTTCTTCGTTTTTCATTATTATTCCGATAGTAAGAAGCATAAAAGCGTCACCTCAGAAAGATTATAACATATTTTTGACTTTCTTACAACGATTTTCGTTAAAACCTCTTGATTTATAAGGGAAATTATGGTACACTCTGTATAAGGAGCAGTGTTTTTATTTCACACAAGGAGGTGTGGATTTTTATGGAGATAGGCTCGGTACTTAATTCGGGTGCGTCCTTTGCTGACAGAAACCCCTTTTCTTCTCCCGTTTCGGCTTATAAGGCGTATTCGGCAATAGGTCAGAATACCGTTGACAAAATGGGCAATCAAAGCACAAATACCCTGTCTGTTACGGATAACAAGAATAGCAGAAACGGCGGAAATAAATTCAAGGACGGCTTTGTCAAGGAAGAATGTCAGACCTGCAAGAACAGAAAATATCAGGACGGTTCCGACGATTCGGGTGTATCGTTCCAGACGCCGACAAAGGTCTCAAAGCAGAACGCTATGCAGGCTGTAAGAGGTCACGAGCAGGAGCATGTTGTCAGAAATCAGGCAAAGGCTCAGCGCGAGGGCAGAAAGGTCGTTTCTCAGTCGGTAACAATCCACACGGGTATCTGTCCCGAATGTGGTGAGGTCTATGTTTCGGGCGGAACGACAAGAACTACTACAAAAAGCGATAATTCCGCAAAATTCGATGTGGGCAAGGGCGGAGAGAACACACCTCTCGGCAAAATGCTTGACACTGTCGCTTAAAGGGTACTTTATCAAAAATTTTTACAGAAATATCAAAGGGTACCGAGCGTGTAACTCGATACCCTTTATTTTTTGAAAGGACATAAAATGGACAGATTAAAAACAGTCTTTGCGTCGATTTTTTTAGCTTTGCTTATTATGACATCGGGAGTAGTGATTGCTCTTAATTTCAGACCGCTTTACTACTATATGTCAGAAAAGCTCTCAATTCCTGCGTCAGCAGGATTTTCTGAGGAGGAGGCAAGGGCGGACTATGACGCTCTGATAAGCTACAACAGCATATTCGGGCCAAAAACCCTTGAATTCAATGATATTCCTCAGTCCGAGGGCGGAAGAATTCATTTTTATGAAGTCAAGCGGATATTTGTCATAATTGAAATTACGATGTATATTTCTCTTGTTGCGACAATACTATTATCTATCGAGAGAATAAAGTCAAAGAAATATTCTTATTTAAAATACGGCTCGTTGACGGCGGTCTTACTGCCCGTTGCGGTGGGAGTTCCCGCGGCGCTTTTTTGGGAAAAGACCTTTATCACATTCCACAAAATTGCGTTTTCAAACGATTACTGGATGATGGACCCGAGAACCGACCCCATTGTGTCTTCTTAGGTTAAAACCTTGGGAGATCTCATCTTGAGGGGGGGTTCCCGC
>CAMGJS010000129.1 GCA_946056455.1 uncultured Clostridia bacterium
CATCGTGAATGTTTTCGGGACGGATACCGATAACGATTTCCTTGTCAACATAAGGATCAAGGATTTCGGGGCTACCCTTGCCCTCGGGAATTTCAACATAGTACTTCTTGCCCGACTGCTTTCTTTCGTTCCAGCCGAATTCAACATTGTACTTGTCGTCAATCTTTCTGAGGTAACCGTCGATGAAGTTCATCTGAGGTGAACCCATAAATCCGGCAACGAACTGGTTGCAAGGATTCTCGTAAAGGTTCTGAGGTGAGTCAACCTGCTGAACGAAACCGTCCTTCATAACAACGATTCTGTCACCCATTGTCATAGCTTCGGTCTGGTCGTGGGTTACATAGATGAATGTTGTTCCGAGTTTCTTATGAAGCTTTGAAATCTCTGTTCTCATCTGAGCACGGAGCTTAGCGTCGAGGTTTGAAAGGGGCTCGTCAAGAAGGAATACCTGAGGCTCACGAACGATAGCACGACCGAGAGCAACACGCTGTCTCTGACCACCCGAAAGAGCCTTAGGCTTTCTGTCAAGAAGGTGAGAGATGTCAAGAATTCTTGCAGCTTCTTCAACCTTTCTTGTGATTTCGTCCTTAGGAACCTTGCGGAGCTTAAGACCGAAAGCCATGTTCTCAAAAACTGTCATGTGAGGATAAAGAGCGTAGTTCTGGAAAACCATTGCAATATCTCTGTCACGGGGAGCGATGTCGTTTACAAGGCGGTCGCCGATGTAAAGTTCACCCTCAGAGATTTCTTCAAGACCGGCAATCATACGAAGTGTAGTAGACTTACCGCATCCGGAAGGACCAACGAAGATGATGAACTCTCTGTCACGGATTTCGAGGTTGAAGTCCGAAACAGCAACTACTCCGCCGGGGTATTTTTTGTAAATTGAGCGAAGAGAAAGATTTGCCATTAAAAAAACCTCCCAAAAAATTTTGTGAAATAGTTAGCATTACTATACGACCTTGCGGTCTGCGTATATTACGCCTTACACATATAATACCAAAAAACAGGGCAACATTTCAAGTCACTTTATACCCAAACTTGCAAAAGTGTGTTTATTTATTTTGACGAAAAAAAAACAATCTTTTTCCGTTTTTTAACCGATAGCTAAAATTATGCCTTGATTTTGAGCAGTTCTTTGTGCAATATTTCCCTGCACTCCCCAAGAGCGAGATTTTCATCAAGAAAAAGTCCCCCGATTTTCACTCTTTTGAGGTAAATTATGCGGTTTCCGAGCGTCTCAAACATTCGTTTTATTTGATGAAATTTTCCCTCGAAAATTGTTAAATATACCGAATTTTCATCATCGCAGAACTCGATAAAAGCAGGCTTGCATTCCTCTCCCGAAGAGAGCGTAATGCCCGATTCAAAGGCGTTTTCGTAGGATTTTTCGGCTTTCTTTTCAAGCCTGCAAAAATATTTTTTCGCCACATGCTTTTCGGGCGATAAAATGTCGTGGGCAAAGGCACCGTCGTCGGTGATAAGAACAAACCCTTCGGTGTCCTTGTCAAGTCGTCCGGCAGGGAATAGCCCGCGCCTTTTAAGGTTGTCTGGGAGAAGGTCGATGACGGTAGGGGACGCCCCGTCGTCTGTGGAGCATACATATCCCGACGGCTTGTTGAGCATTATATATAAGTACTTTTTATATAGTATATCCTTTCCGTTGACCGAGACCTTGTCGCTTTCGGGCTCTATCTTCATATCCGAGGACTTTGCCACAGTTCCGTTGACGGTGACCGCTCCCGAGCGAATGAGCTTTTTGACATCAGAGCGTGAAATTCCGCTTTGATTTGAAATGATTTTGTCAAGCCGTTCCGTAAAAACTCCCCCTTATAAAAAGCACCGAAGACTTTTTTGTCTTCGGTGCGATAAGCGTCAATCTTTTGTAGGATTAAACACCATATTTTGTTGTTACAACAGGGATACCAACGCCCATTGTTGAAGAAACTGTGCAGGACTTGAGGTATGTTCCCTTTGCAGCTGCAGGCTTAGCCTTAACGATAGCTTCCATAAGAGTTTCAAAGTTCTCTGTGAGCTTTTCTGCTCCGAATGAAGCCTTGCCGATGGGGCAGTGAATGATGTTTGTCTTGTCAAGACGGTACTCAATCTTACCTGCCTTGGCTTCTGTTATTGCCTTGGCAATATCAGGTGATACTGTTCCTGCCTTGGGGTTAGGCATAAGTCCACGGGGACCGAGAACTCTTGCGGCCTTACCAACAACGCCCATCATATCGGGAGAAGCGATGCAAACATCAAAGTCGAGCCAGTTTTCCTTGACGATTTTGTCAACAAGGTCTGCTCCGCCAACAAACTCTGCACCTGCTGCCTTTGCAGCCTCTTCCTTGTCTTCCTTGCAGAATACGCAAACACGAACATTCTTACCTGTTCCGTTAGGAAGAACAACTGCGCCTCTTACCTGCTGGTCAGCGTGCTTACCGTCAACGCCGAGACGAACATGGATTTCGATTGTTTCATCAAACTTTGCCTTTGCATTCTTGCAGGCAAAATCGAGAGCCTCTGCGGCTTCGTACATTTTATTCTTGTCGATTGCTTTTGCGCTGTCGACATATTTCTTACCGTGTTTCATTAAATTATCCTCCTCATAAGTGGTGATAGCGGAATATTCCTCCCACTACATTTTGGGTTTAGTCAACAACTTCAATACCCATTGAACGAGCTGTACCTGCGATCATGCTCATAGCTGATTCGAGGTTTGCTGCGTTAAGGTCGGGCATCTTCTGTTCTGCAATCTGCTGAACCTGAGCCTTTGTTATCTTTGCAACCTTGTTCTTGTTGGGAACTCCGGATGCCTTGTCAATCTTGCAGGCCTTCTTGATAAGAACCGCTGCGGGCGGTGTCTTTGTGATAAAGGTGAATGAACGGTCAGCGTATACTGTGATAACAACGGGGATAATAAGTCCGATGTCGTTCTTTGTACGCTCGTTAAACTCCTTTGTAAAAGCCATGATGTTTACGCCGTGCTGACCGAGTGCAGGTCCTACCGGCGGTGCAGGGGTTGCTTTACCCGCTGCGATTTGCAGCTTAATGTAGCCAACTACTTTCTGTGCCATTGCTTTTGCACCTCCATAAAATGTGGTAAGGCGAGTTGATGAAAAACAGTATTTCAACTCTCCCACGCGTACGCAAAAAGCGTACTCACCAAGGGTTTCCCCTGTGATTTTGTTGTTTAGTCGTCAATCTTCTGAATCTGCATTATTCCGATTGTTGCGGGAGTTTCTCTTCCGAACATCGAAACGATGACTTCGGCTGTCTGCTCTTCAAGGTTAATGCTCTTGACAATTCCCACAAAGCCGTCAAGCTGACCGCCCGAAACACGGACGCTGTCGCCGATTTTGAAATCGACCTCGAACTTTGATTGCTTTGCTTTGTCTTCTGCCGAGCCGAAAGCCTCCAGAAGCTTGTTGAATTCCTTGTCCGAAAGCGGAACGGGCTTTGAGCCGGGGCCTACAAAACCTGTAACTCCTCTTACATTGCGGACAACATACCACGAATCGTCCGTCAGTATCATCTTGACGAGGACATATCCGGGAAGAACATTTCTTTCGTGCTCTTTGATTTTGTCGTCCTTCTTTTCAGAAACCGTTTCGGTAGGAACGATTACATCGAAAACGAGATCGTGAAGATTTCTGTTCTCGACTACTCTCATAATTGTTCTTGCAACATTCTTTTCATATCCCGAATAGGTGTGGATAACATACCATTTTGCTGAATCAGACATTGTTTATTACACCCTTTCTTATTCGTTATATGCTTTTTCCGCCGCTGAGAACAAGTTTAAGCAGCTGTGAAAGACCGGCGTCCACTGCTCCGATAAAAATTGCCGAAACAGCCATTGCGGCAAGAACTATGCCGGTGTTGTTGATAACCTGCTTTTTTGTGGGCCATACTACCTTTTTGAATTCGGTCTTGGCCTCTTTGATCCACTTTGTGACCTTGTTGCCGCTTTTCTTTTTTGCAGAAGTCTTTTCCGACGATTTTTTCTTATCAGCCATAAAACCTTAAACCTCCGCTTTTACTTTGTCTCTTTGTGAAGAGTATGCTTGCGGCACTTTTTGCAATACTTGTTCATTTCCAGTCTGTCGGGGTCGTTCTTCTTGTTCTTCTTTGAACAATAGTTGCGTTCCTTACATTCTGTGCAAGCGAGTGTGATTTTTACTCTCATTTTCGGCACCTCCTAATATATCTGAAAGCCTCCCTCGTGGATTTTCGGGGGTAATATACCCACATAAAAATGGGCGCAAAAATAAAAACCCCTGAACCGAGGTAATAACACTATACCACAATAGTATACCTCTGTCAAGAGATTTTTTTCGATTTTTACGGCTTTTGT
>CAMGJS010000130.1 GCA_946056455.1 uncultured Clostridia bacterium
ACTAAGTAATTGACGCCTGTTTCTTTATCCACAAGGATTTGACGCACACCAGAGTCTTTCATCTGAGACCCATCGGTAAATACAACTTCAAATCTTTCTTCTTTTTTTCCCATTTTAATATCCTCCATTAATTATTCCTACAAATCCCGATTTATCGATAAGATAATTATATCACAATCAATAAAAATTTCAATATAAATAAAAAAATCAATTACTTCCTGAGATATTTTGCCGTTATCGTGTTGCCGTTTTCAAGCATTTCCTTCGGCGTTCCCGTAAATACGACCTCTCCGCCTTTTGTTCCGCCGTCGGGACCTATGTCGATAATGTAGTCGGCAAGCTTCATAACATCGGTGTTGTGTTCAATTACAATAACCGTGTTTCCTCGGTCAACAAATCCTTCAAGAATATCCACGACTTTTTCAATATCTGCGGCATGAAGTCCCGTTGTGGGCTCGTCTAAAATATAGATATTGCCCTTTTTCTTGATGTTCTGCGCAAGCTTCACACGCTGTCGTTCACCGCCCGAAAAGGTTGACAACGGCTGTCCCAACGAGATATAGGACAATCCGACTTCCATTAATGCATTTAACATAGAAGATATTTTTTTATTGTCCGCAAAGAAAGGTACAGCGTCCTCAACGCTCATATTCAGAACATTAACAATGGTTTTTCCTTTGATAGAATACTTTAAAGCCTCTTCGCTGTATCTTGTGCCGTTGCAGTGTTCGCATACAGTAGTGACAGGCTCCATAAAAACAAGCTCGGTAGTTATTGCGCCTCGCCCCTTGCAGTAGGGGCATGCGCCCTTTCCGTTAAATGTGAAAAGACCGCTGTCTGCATTATTTTCCGCGGCAAATACCTTTCTTATTTCGTCAAAGAAGCCTAAGAATGTGCAGACAGTGGAGCGCCCCGTTGCAGTAACGGCACTCTGGTCGATAAGAACTACCTGTTCTTCATACTGTTTTGCAAAAACATCTCTGATGAGGGTTGATTTTCCGCTTCCTGCAACGCCTGTAACTACGGTCATTATTCCGAGTGGAATGTCAACATCAATATTTTTGAGATTGTGAAGACTTGCGTTTCGTATAGGCAGAAATCCTTTCGGCTTGCGGACATTTTCCTTTATCTTTATTTCCGAGGAAAGGGCATTTCCCGTTTTTGTTCCGCTTAAAAGCAAGCTTTCATAGCTTCCATGAAATAGCACCTGACCGCCATTTTTGCCTGCAAGGGGACCTATATCTATAACCTCGTCCGCAATACTGATTATATCCTTGTCGTGTTCAACTACAAGAACGGTATTTCCCTTATCGCGCAGACTTTTTAAAAGTCTTGACATTCTGTGCACATCTCTCGGGTGCATTCCCGTACTGGGCTCGTCAAAAATATAAATCATTCCGCAAAGGAAACTTCCCATATACCGTACAAGTTTAAGACGCTGAGCTTCTCCGCCCGAAAGGGTAGAGCTTTCTCTGTTCATAAAAAGATAGGGAAGACCTATATCTATCATTCTGTCAAGCGCGGCTTTAAGCTGTTCGATAATCGCTGTTGCTCTTTCATCGTGGATTTTATCAAGCTCCTCGCGAAGCTGAGAAAACTCCATTTCACACATATCGTTTATGTTCAACCCGTTGATTTTGCAGGAAAGGGTATTCTCGTTAAGGCGCTTTCCCTTACAGTCGGGACATTCACATTCATACAGAAATTTTGCAATTCTTTTAAGTGTATTGTCGGTCTGCTCCTCAACGCCTTTCATAAGTACAAGGCGCTTAAACTGATTATAAACGCCCTCAAGCTTTTTATCAAGCCTTTCGCCGCCCTTTGTCCGACTTCCGTATAAAAGAATGTTCTGCTCCTCTTCGGATAAATCTTTCCACGGAACATCTGTCCTGAAATATTCGGGATGACGATAAACTTTCCAGTAATAATTGCCCTTGCCGAATGCAGGCAGGTTAAAACAACCCTCGTCGTAGGTCTTATCAGCGTCAATAAGGTTATTCATATCAAAGTCCATAATCTTTCCGATACCTGCACAGGTTTGGCACATACCGTTAGGGTTATTGAATGAAAAATACGAGGCAGGACCTATCGACGGTGTGCCTATCCTTGAAAATAACAGGCGCAAAAGGGAATACATATCGCTGATTGTGCCAACCGTTGACCTTGCGTTTCCGCCAAGACGGGACTGGTCGATAATAACCGAGGGGTTGAGGTTGTCTATAAATTCTACATTCGGTTTTTCATATTTCGGAAGTCTTCCTCTTACCCACGCGCTGTATGTTTCATTCATCTGTCGCTGGCTTTCCGCCGCAATTGTATCAAACACGATACTCGATTTTCCTGAACCCGAAACACCCGTAAAAACAACGATTTTATTCTTTGGAATATCAAGTGAAATGTTTTTCAGATTGTTCTGTTTAAGACCTCTTATTTTTATTGGTTCCATATTTTTTCCTCCCGTCCCTTATCATAACCCGTTTGTTGTAAGCAATAGTCTATCACTTCTATTGTCAATAGTCAACATATATATTGCTATAACCGAATTATACCACCAAACAAAAGTCTGGTGGTATAATGGAGGGTTTGGATTTTTTATGTTTCTCTTATTTTGTTGTTCAGCAAATTTTCTTACATATCTTCATTAAAAATCATGTGGCACATAACGCTTTATATTTCTGCTTATCCTTATACATTTCAGCGTCCGCTTGCGCACATACTCCGTCAAAGTCGTCGCCGTTTATATATGCGGTCCCAATAGCGCAGGTGAAAGGAGTTTTCTCCATTTCAGCACGAATTTGTTCAATCATTTTTCCCACAGCTTCACGCTCTACCTTTGTGCAAAGAATCATAAACTCATCGCCGCCCATGCGGTAAAGAGAACAACCCTTGGGAACGACTTTATCTATGGCATTTACTGTTGCGCATATAGCTTCGTCACCTTTGGCGTGACCTTGAATATCGTTTATTTTTTTAAGACCGTTCATATCTATGGAAACCACAGCTGTAAGCTCCGCTTTGTGCTTTTCTGAATCAATATAGAAACAACGGCGGTTCAGCGCTCCGGTAAGAGAATCGCGCTTGAAGCTTTCCACACAGAAAAACAGATAATAGAATACAATCGAAAGAGAATATGCCGTTCTGCCTGCGCCATAAAGTTCTGTCAGCGATTCAACCATCATCGCAATAACATTTATGCTCACTACAAGGAATATAATAATTCCCTCGGTATAATCCCTGCTGCAAAATCTCTTTATCGTGAGTATCAACAGAATAGCAAGGTAAGTTATGCAGACAACATGAGCGAAATATCCCAAAGGTCCTCTTATAAATACGCCTTCGGAGTTGTATGTATAGACAATATCTGTAAAAAAGGCTGAGAATGCCGCCAGTACATTGAGGAATATAGGCAGAAGTATCAAAAAATGTTCGGTATGTTTTTTTCTATCGATATGGAGCGATAATTTAACGAACAGGTATATTATAATCGGTCTGATAACATATCCCAGAGCACAGTATAATATGCACAGCTTAGCAGGTTCGCCGTGGTCCGCCAGCCATAGTTCAGCGCAGTAAACTATCATTTCAACTGTCGTAAGGACAAGACTAAGTCCAAAGGTCCTTAAGAAGAACGGTCACTCGCATAAACAACTAGTGAATCATAGTGATTGGCGGGAAATACTTTGACATTTTCATTCTCAATGCCTCTGGATATGCCCAATTCGACTATTTCTGGAAGAATATATTGGGCAATCTTACCACACAGCCAGCTGTGGTAGGCAGTATGGAAATCAAGGAACAATTCGTGTGTATGTGCGGAAATAAAGATATGTCAAGGGTGGATAGTCCAAGCCCCAGTACATGAGATCATTCTGAGTTGTGTTACGATACCTATTACAATGAAATGAAAAGAGAGGAAATGTACCAGTCTCCAATAGGGAGGTTGACAGTGAGCTCCATCCAGTGCCTCTGTGCCTCGAAATCTCCATACATCGGAGGTTTGTGCATGCCTGTTGGAAAGAAAGAATGAGAAATAAGAAGGGATAGAAATGGAGTGAAACATACCGGAATAAGGATAAAGTGAGACCATATATCGTATGACGATCGATATGAGGAGAATAAGAACTGTGGAGTGGATGCGATAGTGCTTCTAGAGTGGAGGAAAATGGAATTGGTGGTCTTTAGAGGCGATACTCTGTCCATTCGACCAAACACTTTCATCAATAGGGAGTAGATGTCAAAGTCTTCAGCCATGATGAAAAGAGAAGAAAAAGAGACAATAGAAATGTGAAAAATGAAAACAGATTAGGAGTGTGGATG
>CAMGJS010000131.1 GCA_946056455.1 uncultured Clostridia bacterium
GCTATTTCGTAATAGCCGATAAATGTTCTATACTTTTATTGCTCGGTGACGGTACAGATTGTGTATCGTTTTTTTGTTGTGCGGTGCGTGGTCGCACAGACCATTTCGTAAGTAGAAATATATGGTCTATACTTCTATTGCTCGGTGACGATACGGATTGTGTATCGTCGCTTTGGCGCGTGCTCGCACAGACCAAAATATAAAACCTATAATTTTATGCTCGGTAGCAGTACAAATGAGTATAGCTATCGGGCTATTATTTTACGCCCTGACAGCGTTCAAAGGCTCGGAAGTATCCCGATACCATATAAAAAAAGAGGGTACACAGCTTATTCTCGTGCGCTGAAAAGAGGGCGAAAAAAAGCTCTGCGGATTATTCCGCAGAGCTTTTTGTGTTTGATTAGATAAGGCTTACTTTTCGTCTGTTCCGTAAAGCTTAGCAAGTCTGCAAAGGTAATCATATCTGTCCTTAGCGTTTGCAACAGCCTTGTCGAAGAGTTTTTCTGCTCTTTCAGGGTTCTGACGAGCAAGTGCGTTGTAACGAACTTCGCCCATGATGAAGTTCTTATAATCAGCAGTAGGAGCCTTAGAATCGAGTATGAACGGATTCTTGCCCTCAGCCTTGAGTGCGGGGTTGTATCTGTAAAGGTGCCAGTAGCCGGCCTCAACAGCCTTCTTTTCCTCGGTCATTGCGATTGACATACCGCCCTTGATACCGTGGTTGATACAAGGAGCGTAACCGATGATGAGTGAAGGTCCGGGATAAGCTTCAGCTTCTGTGATAGCCTTGATACACTGGTTCATGTCAGCGCCCATTGCGATGTGTGCAACATAAACATAACCGTAGCTCATTGCGATACCTGCGAGGTCCTTCTTCTTAACTTCCTTACCTGCGGCGGCAAACTGTGCAATAGCGCCTGTAGGAGTTGACTTAGAGGACTGTCCGCCTGTGTTGGAGTAAACTTCTGTATCAAATACAAAGATGTTTACATCTTCGCCCGATGCGAGAACATGGTCAACACCGCCGAAGCCGATGTCGTATGCCCAACCGTCTCCACCGAAGATCCACATTGACTTCTTGCGGAGGTAATCCTTGAGTGCGAGGATTTCCTTAGCTTCTGCGCATCCGCAAGCTTCAAGTGTTGCGATAAGTGTATCTGTTGCAGGTGAGTTAGCGGCACCGTCATTAAGAGTTGAGAGGTAACCCTCGATAGCCTTCTTAACATCAGCCTTCTTTGCTGTCTTCTGGAGGTTCAGAAGCATTGAAACTGCTCTCTGACGGAGTGTGTTCTGTGCAAGGAACATACCGTAACCGAATTCAGCGTTGTCCTCAAAGAGTGAGTTAGCCCAAGCGGGACCCTTGCCTGCCTTGTTTGTTGTGTAAGGAGTTGAAGGTGCCGAGCCGCCCCAGATTGAAGAACATCCTGTTGCGTTGGCGATGTACATTCTGTCGCCGAAGAGCTGTGTTACAAGCTTAGCGTAAGGTGTTTCACCACAACCTGCGCAAGCGCCTGAGAATTCGAGGAGGGGCTGCTTGAACTGTGAGCCCTTGACTGTTGTTTCCTTGAACTTTTCAAATACTTCCTTCTTGTCGGGAAGAGTAAGACCGTAGTTGAATACTTCCTGCTCAGCAATCTGAGTGTCGAGAGGCATCATGTTGAGAGCCTTTTCGCCCTTCTTGCCGGGACATACATTTACGCAAGAGCCGCAACCTGTGCAGTCGAGTGCAGACATTGTCATAACGAAGTTATAACCTGCCATACCTGTTACGGGGATTGCCTTTTCCTGAGCAAGCTTAGGAGCCTTCTTGAGTTCAGCGTCTGTCATGATAACAGGACGGATTACAGCGTGAGGACAAACATATGAACAGAAGTTACACTGGATGCAGTTTGCGCTGTTCCATGAGGGAACATCAACTGCGATACCGCGCTTTTCAAATGCAGCAGAACCCTGAGGGAATGTACCGTCTGCCATATCCTTGAATGTAGAAACGGGGAGCTTGTCGCCCTGCTGAGCGTTAACGGGGATCTGGATGTTGTTTACATAGTTTGTAAGAGCCTTGTTTGTGCCCTTAACCTTGTCCATACCCATCTTTGTATCCTTGGCGTTCTTCCAGCTTTCGGGAACCTTGACTTCAACAACGCCCTTAACGCCTGCGTCGATAGCGTCGTGGTTCATCTTAACGATAGCCTCGCCCTTCTTTGAGTAGGACTTTGTAGCAGCGTCCTTCATGTACTTAACTGCGTCCTTTATAGGAATAATACCCGAGAGCTTGAAGAATGCAGCCTGAAGAACTGTGTTGATTCTGTTGCCGAGACCGATTTCCTTACCGATCTTGATACCGTCGATTGTGTAGAACTTGATGTTGTTCTGTGCGATGTATCTCTTAACCTGTCCGGGAAGTCTCTTGTCGAGTTCCTTTTCGTCCCACTGGCAGTTGAGAAGGAATGTTCCGCCGGGCTTGATGTCTGATACCATATCGTACTTGTCGATGTAGCTTTCGTTATGACAAGCAACGAAGTCAGCCATATTAACAAGGTATGTCGACTTGATAGGTGTCTTACCGAAACGGAGGTGTGAAACAGTTACGCCGCCCGACTTCTTTGAGTCGTATGAGAAGTAAGCCTGAGCGTACATATCTGTATGGTCGCCGATGATCTTGATTGAGTTCTTGTTAGCGCCGACAGTACCGTCTGCTCCGAGTCCCCAGAACTTACAAGCTGTTGTTCCTGCGGGAGCTGTATCAAGATTAGCTTCAACGGGAAGTGAGAGGTTTGTAACATCGTCTTCGATACCGATTGTAAATCTCTTCTTGAAGTCTTCCTTCCAGCAAGCGTTCCAGTAAACTGCCTTGATCTGTGCGGGAGTTGTATCCTTTGAACCGAGTCCGTAACGGCCCGATGCGATAGGTGTGTTGTTGAACTTGCTTCCCTTGAGAGCTGCAACAACATCGAGGTAAAGAGGTTCGCCGATTGAGCCGGGTTCCTTAGTTCTGTCAAGAACAGAAATCTGTTCAACAGAATCGGGGATAGCTTCGATGAGCTTTTCTGCAACGAAAGGTCTGTAAAGACGAACCTTGATAAGTCCGAGTGTGTGTCCCTGTGCGTTGAGGAAGTCGATTGTTTCTTCAATAGTATCACATACAGAACCCATAGCAATGATGATGTGTGTTGCCTGGGGATGTCCGTAGTAATTGAAGAGCTGGTAGTTTGTGCCGATTTCCTTGTTTACCTTCTTCATGTATTCTTCAACAACTGAAGGAATGTTGTCGTAGTATGTGTTTGAAGCTTCTCTTGCCTGGAAGAAGATATCAGGGTTCTGAGCTGTACCGCGGAGAACGGGGTGTTCAGGGCTGAGAGAACGGTTTCTGAATGCCTGAGCGGCTTTCATGTCAACCATCTTCTTGAGTGTTTCGGGATCCCAAACTTCAATCTTCTGGATTTCGTGAGAAGTACGGAAACCGTCAAAGAAATGAAGGAAAGGAACTCTTCCCTTGATTGTTGAAAGGTGAGCAACTGCGCCGAGGTCCATAACTTCCTGAGGGTTGGATGAACAGAGCATTGCAAAACCTGTCTGACGGCAAGCGTAGATGTCAGAATGGTCGCCGAAAATCGAAAGAGCGTGTGAAGCGAGCGCACGAGCTGAAACATGGATTACGCAGGGAAGAAGTTCACCTGCAATCTTATACATATTAGGAATCATAAGAAGAAGTCCCTGTGAAGCTGTATAAGTTGTTGTGAGCGCGCCTGCTGCGAGTGAACCGTGAACGGTACCTGCAGCGCCTGCTTCAGACTGCATTTCGGCAACTCTTACGGGCTGTCCGAACATATTTGTCTGACCTGCTGCCGACCATGTGTCGGTAACCTCAGCCATTACTGAGGAGGGAGTGATGGGGTAGATGGCTGCAACATCCGTAAACGGGTATGACGCCCATGCGGCGGCGTTGTTACCATCCATGGTTTTCATTTTTCTAGCCATTTCAGTAAGCCTCCTAAAAAAATTGAACTATTCTGTTGTTGTCGCAAACTGATGTCAGTTCACAACTTTACCCGATAATTTTACCACAAAAATTATAGAATGTAAAGCGAATAGCACAAATTTTAAAGATAAATTTACTTTTATTTGCAAAAAAAATTATTTTTCGTGAAAAAAATGATACACCTGAAATGTATTGTTATTGGGACTGATTTTATGTCGGCGTAATATTGCACAAATCCGAATGATAAAATTTTAACAATATTACCAAAAAGATATTTCTGCCCTCTGAATCATAATTATTACAGAATGATTACAAATAGGTTTCAGTTTGGTT
>CAMGJS010000132.1 GCA_946056455.1 uncultured Clostridia bacterium
ACCATATCGGTAGTAGGTCTGACATCGTTTCCGTCAAGAGTAGTAAGCTTTCTTCCTCTTGCCGTTCCTGTTATAACACGCATAAATTTTCTCCCTGTTTTTCAAAAAACTTATTTTATTATACCACAAAAATCAGGTCTTGTCCATAGTCGCAAGTATTTCTTTTGCCGTTTCTGTATTCACCTTTGCCACCTTTGCGATTTCTTCAGGCGAAGCCTCTGAAATTGCCTTTTTTGTCTTGAAGTGTTTCATTAAAAGCAAGACCTTTTTCTCGCCTATTCCCTTGACATTCATAAGCTCGGACTGAAAGCCTTTTTTTCTTGTACTGCGCTGATAGGTTATGGCAAAGCGGTGGACTTCGTCCTGTATTCTCGTCAACAAAAAGAAAGCAGGCTTCATATCCGAAACGGAAATTTCTGCTCCGCTTGTGGCCACGGCTCTTGTGCGGTGCTTGTTGTCCTTAACCATTCCGAAAACATTTGTTTCAAGGTCAAGCTCCGCCAAAGCCTCTTTTACTGCGTTCACCTGATTTTTTCCTCCGTCAACGAGTATAAGGTCGGGCATCCTGGAAAAGCCCTCGTCGCCGTTAAGATAATGTTTAAATCTTCGTGAAACTACCTCTTTCATACAGCCCAAATCGTTCTGAACGATATTTTCTTTTATCGAAAACTTTCGGTAAGCGGATTTGAGCGGTCTGCCGTTTTCAAAGACAACCATTCCCGCGACCATTCCCGTTGAGCCTAAATTTGAAATATCGTAAGACTCGATATATTCGGGGAGCTTTTCCATTCCGAGAAGCTTTCCGAGTTCTTCAAGAGCAACGATTTCCTTGCCTGTTCTTCCTGCTTTAAAAGACAGATACTCGCTTGCGTTTGACTTCGCCATTGAGATAAGCTTTGCTCCGTCGCCCTTTGATTTTGTGGCGATAGTAACAGCGTGCCCCGATTTTTCTCTCAGCATACGCTCGGTCATATCTTTGTCCTCAAAATCCTCTTCGACTAAAATCTCACGCGGAATATCCTTGCCGTTATTATAAAACTGTGCAATAAAATCTCCGACGCTTTCTCCGTCGTCCTCGCCCAAGAAAAAGTTCTGCTTATCATAAAGTCTTCCCCCACGATAAACAAGAACAGCCGCCGATATTATTCCGCCCGCTCTTGCAAAGGCAATAATGTCGGTGTCCTTGCGCTCGGTAAAAATCTTCTGCGTATCCGCCGCCCTTTTTATTGCGGCAATTCTATCGCGAAGAACAGCGGCACGCTCAAAGTCGTATTCTTCCGCCGCCTTGTTCATCTCGTTTTCAAGCCGTTCAACCGACAAGGCGCTTCCGCTTTTGATATAATCTATCGCCTCGTTGACAGTTTTTTGATACTCTTTTGCAGAAATTTTTCCAAGGCAAAGTCCCATACATTTTTTTATGTGAAAATTAAGGCAAGGTCTGCCCTTTCTGAATTCCTGCGGAAATTTCTTGGTGCATGTAGGTAGCATAAAAACATCGTTTGCCTCGTTGACGGATTGCTTTGTGGTAAATCCGCTTGTGTAAGGTCCTAAATACTCCGCATTCTTATCGTCCTTTTGCATAACCGCCGTTAGCCGAGGATACTCCCCCGATGAGATTTTTATATAGAAATAACCCTTATCGTCCTTTAAAAGAATGTTGTATTTTGGGTTATACTGCTTTATCAGCGAACATTCAAGCACCAACGCTTCATATTCGCTGTCTGTGACGATAAAATCATAGTCATAGACATTTGACACCATCTTTGCCACCTTGGGCAGATGGTCAGGGTGTTCACGAAAATAGCTTGTAACGCGGTTTTTAAGATTTTTTGCTTTTCCCACATATATTATCTTTCCCGTTTTGTCCTTCATAAGATACACTCCGGGGGAGGTAGTCAGCTGTCTTGTTTTTTCTCTTAAAAACGGAAGTCTTTCGTTCATAAAAATCTCCTCAGATAATTGTTTCTGTTACCGTTATGCCCTCACCCGAAGAAAAATCCTCATAAAAAATTATTTCAAGGGGAGTTGTTGCAAGACGGCAATTTTCGCCCGCAATTATTTTTGAGCTTGTGGACTGTCGAAGTTCCTTATATGCCACCACGCCACCGTCGGCATATTTCTGCTCGCTTTTTCCGATAAGAGTTCCACCGTTTGAAATGTCAATGTTGCAAAAGCACAAAACACCCACCGTATATGTTCCGCTGTTTGCGTATTCATATTTTCCCGTGACGATACCGCTTAATGTTCCGCCCGAAATGATAATATCCCCATTGTGAACATACGCTCCGTAAAAATCGCCCGTTCCGCTTAAAGTCGAGTTTTTCAGCACTTCAACGCACGAAGAATAAATACCTATATTATCTGATACAAATTCGCCGACTCCGCCGTTTTTTACGGTCAGAGTTTCTCCATAAAATCCTGCATTTCCGCCTTTTGCATAAACATATCCGTTATCAATGGTTATATCATCTGCATCTATCGCTATGCCATCTTTCGCCCTTGCGATAAGCCTTCCTCCGTCTTTAACTATAAATCCTCTTTCTTTTTTTGACGCGTCGGAATTAAATCCTATAAGAACAGCGGTTCCGTCCTTTACATTTGTTTCTGTGAAAACCGATGTATTATCGGTTACAGTCATTCCTATCGCACACACAGCACACCCGGACTCGTTTCCGTAATACAAAGCAGGAATAGCATTCTGTGTTTTGTTTACAACAGAAAGTTTCCCTCCGCCAGAAATGGTAACATAGGTATTTATCGCCGAAAAAGGAACTCTGTTTTCACTTTCAATCCTGCTTTCACCTTTGACAACAATTTCTATTCTGTCAAGTCCTTTTATCACAAGCCTTTCGCTTGTGGTAAAATTATTAAGATAAAGCTTTCCGTCCTCATACCTTATGCCGTCCATAGCGGTATTTATTATATCGGTATTTCCTACCTTTATGCTGACGGTATCCTCTGCATTTATGTCAAGTCTTAATGCAAACAGCAACACCGAAAAGCAGATTATCAAAGAAAAGATTTTTTTCATTTTCATCACCCGAAATAATTATACAACAAACTTTGCAAAAATAAAAGCAGTACACCGAAAAAAGTGTACTGCTTTTTATTACTTTTTATTCTGATTGTGCTTTTCAAGAAGGAGCTTTATCTTCTCGTGAGGGTCAATGATTGTGCTTATGGAAACATCGTGATTTATTGCGGCGATAAAGTATGCGATATATTTTGAAACATCAACATCCGTGAACCATTCTCTCGATTTGAGAGCGTCGGTGCGATAGGTGAGGTTTGTTCCGAGAACGCCTGCGATAACGCCGTCGTTATAAGCCTTGTCAAAAGCGTCAAGTCCGTTTGTGAATATGGGGTATGTTGCATAGCAGAAAATTCTGTTAGCCTTTCTCTTTTTAAGTTCGTATGCAATATCAAGCATAGACTCGCCCGATGAGATAATGTCGTCGGCGATGAAAACATCCTTGCCTTCAACGGAGTTTCCGAGGTATTCGTGAGCTACTATAGGGTTTCTTCCGTTTACTACCTGCGAATAATCACGGCGCTTATAGAACATTCCAAGGTCAACGCCGAGAACTGAGGCATAGTACATATTTCTGTTGATAGCGCCCTCGTCGGGTGAAATTATCATAAAGTGCTGTTTGTCAAGTTCAAGCTCGGGGTGCTTTCTCAAAAGCGCTTTAAGCACCTGATATGTCGGCATAACATTATCAAAGCCCATAAGGGGAATTGCGTTGTGAACACGGGGGTCGTGAGCGTCAAATGTAACGATGTTTGAAACGCCCATTCTTTCAAGCTCCTGCAAAGCAACCGCGCAGTCCAGCGACTCACGGTAGTTGCGGCGGTGCTGTCTTCCGCCGTAAAGGATAGGCATAATAACGCTTATGCGGTGAGCCTTTCCTCCTGCTGCCTGAATAATTCTTTTAAGGTCCTGAAAATGATCGTCGGGCGACATTGAATTTGTCTCTCCGAACATTTTATATTTGCAGTTGTAGTTTCCCACATCGACAATGATGAAAAGGTCGTCCCCTCTTATCGTCTGCTTGATAAGACCTTTACCGTCACCCGATGAAAATCTGGGACAGTCAGCCTCAATAAGAAAAGACTTTTCGGGGCGATGTTCGGGAATAGCCCAGGTCATAAGATATTCGTTTATCTTTTCGCCGAGCTCTTTTGCGCCCTCCATAGCGATAACCCCGAGAGGCGCTACTCTGAGATTCGGATTGAAAGAAATTTCAGAATTGATGTTCATTTTGATATTCCCCTTTTTTAAAAATTCAATGCCGACACTG
>CAMGJS010000133.1 GCA_946056455.1 uncultured Clostridia bacterium
CAAGGTTCTTGGAAAGGCTTGACTGGTTAACTCCTAAAAGTCGAGTTGAGTTCATAGCTGAAAGATTGTGTTGTACTACCATAATGTTACCTCCATGTAATATTATTTAACCGAATCCTTTCGGTTTTATTTTTTTATAACCCTTGTTCAAGGGCTTCTGTATACAATATCGGCACATCTTTTGAAAACTTTAGCGTTAAAATTAAAAAATCCCGAAAAATTTTTCGGGATTTTTTTCTACTGTTTATTTTCAGCATTTTCGGGCTTTTTTTCTTCCTCTGTTTTAGGTGCGCGGCAATCTGTAATGATTTTTGCGGGACATACCGAAACGCACTTTCCGCAGGAGGTGCATTTTTCGTGGTCGATAACGGCGAGGTTATCCTTGACAGTTATCGCTCCTACGGGGCAGTTCTTTTCACAAAGGCGACAGCCGATACAGCCTCCCTTGCAGGCGGCTCTTGTGTCCTTTCCCGAAAAAGTAGAAGAGCAGGCGACATCCACATAGTCGCTTATCTTCTTAACGATAATAAGATTATTGGGACATTCCTTTGCGCAGAGTCCGCAACCGACGCACTTTGAAATATCCACCGAGGCGAGATTATCTTTTATTGTGATAGCTCCCTGGGGGCAGACCATTGCGCAATCGCCGTAGCCTAAGCAACCGAAGGGACATTTTTTGCTTCCGCTGTAAAATCTGTTTGAGGATTTGCAGGAGGGAATACCGTAAAAATCAAATCTGTCACCCGATTTTAACGAGGTGCCGAGGCATCTGACAAAGGCTACCTTTCTTTCGGTCGCCTCCTGCTCTGTGCCCATAATTTCGCTGACTTTTTTTGCGACCGCGTCTCCGCCCATAACGCAGGCGTTTGTGGGAGCACCCTTTAATATAGCTTCGGCATAAGCGGCGCAACCCGAATATCCGCAGGCGCCGCAGTTTGCTCCGGGCAGAGCTTCATTAAGCATATCCGCGCGCTCGTCGGTCTTAACGGCAAGAAATTTTGAGAAAAGGGTGAGCAATATGCCCGACGCCGCTCCGATACCTGCAAAGATAAGCGCAGGAATTAAAAATTCTTTCAACATAAGCTAAAATCCTTTCAGTTAAATCATACCCGAAAAGCCCATAAAGCCGAGAACGAGTATCGCCGCGGCAACAAGCGTCGAGGGTACCCCCTTGAAGGCTTCGGGGATGTCGTTGTTCTCAATTCTTCCGCGTACTCCCGAAAATACAACGAGAGCCATAAGAAATCCGAGACCTGCGCCGAGTGCGTTTATGAGCGAATGTCCGAACGAAAGACCGTTGTCGACATTGAGTATGCACACACCGAGAACTGCGCAGTTTGTTGTGATAAGCGGAAGGTAAACTCCCAACAGCTTATGAAGTGAGGGCGAGATTTTTTTGAGAATAATTTCAACAAGCTGAACGAATATGGCGATGATAAGGATAAAGCCTATATTATAGAGGTAGTCGAGTCCCAAGGGGACAAGCACAAAGTGGTAAAAAGGGTATGTTGCAAGGGTTGAACAAATCATTACAAAGATAACTGCCGCACCCATTCCCACGGCGCTGTCAAGCTTTTTGGAAACTCCCAAGAAAGGGCATATTCCCATAAACTTTGACACGACAAAGTTATCTGTTATCATTGCGGTGAGCAAAACTGCAAGAATTGCGGGCATCAGTTATCTCCTCCTTTCGCCGAGGGGCAGTTGTCTTTTGCGGGACAGCCTGCGCAACCTAAGGTCTGCGGAGGCTTTTTCTTTGATACAAGTCCTACTACGGCGATGATTATGCCGAGCATAAAAAATCCTCCCGCAGGGCGAGCGATTATCGACACGGGCGTTAAGAAAGGAATTTTCATCCCGAACCAGCTTGCCGAGCCGATTATTTCTCTTAATGTTCCCATAATAACCAGTGCGAGCGTAAAGCCTGCGCCCATTCCGACGCCGTCAAGAACGGAAAGTAAAGGAGGGTTCTTGCTTGCAAAAATTTCCGCTCTGCCGAGGATTATGCAGTTAACGGTGATAAGGTCAAGATAAACGCCCAAAAGCTCCGATATAGGCGGGATAAATCTTGCAAGAAGAAATTTAACGAGCGTTACAAAGCCTGCGATAATAACTATAAACGCAGGAAGTCTTACTGTCTTTGGAATGAGATTTTTGATAAGCGAGATGATAAGGTTTGAGCAGATAAGAACGAACATTGTCGCAAGTCCCATTCCGAGACCGCCCTTTACCGTTGCTGTTACGGCAAGGGTGGGGCACATTCCGAGAAGTCCCACAAGAGTGGGGTTTTCTTTGAGTATGCCTTTGAAAAATTCATAGAAATAATCGGGGGAGTTCTTTTTTTCTTCCGTATTTGTCTTTACGGCTGTTTCTGTTTTATTTTCCATTGAAAATATCCCCCTTTCTGTCGGTGTAGGTCTGCATTGCTATTGTAACGGCATTTATCATTCCCTTTGAGGAATATGTAGCGCCCGTTACGGTGTCCGCCTCAAATTCGGCGGAGGTTATTCCTTTGAACTGCGAGAGGAAGTCTTCTTCGGTGACAACTGTTCCGACGCCCTCTGTCTCTCCGCAGGTGAGCACCTTTACTCCTATTACTTCGCCGTTCTGAATACCGATAAGGGTATGCAGACCGTTCTTTGCGTATCCGTTGACTGTAATTTCAAAAGCGCAGAAACCCTGCTCTTTATCAACGATAACAGAGTTTACATTTTCAGCCTCAAATTCTGTCAGCATAACGCAGTTTGAGCTGTCAGTAAGCATACTGTCAAGTCCTTTGCGGAGCTTGTCTGTTATCACTCCCGTTGTGTCCACATAAGTGAATTTATGCACCATTACAAGCAGAAAGCACATCACAAAGCATATAAGGCAGAGCGCAAGAGGCGGTTTTATATAGGTTTGAAACTTGTTTTCTTTTTCAGCCATTCTGCTTTACCTCCTTATTCTTTACAAAGCCGAAAGGTCTTGTCTTTGTGAGCTTATCTATGTAAGGTGTGAGAAGGTTCATAAGTAAAATAGCGAAGGAAACGCCCTCGGGGAAACCGCCGAAGTTTCTTATCAGAAATGTGATTATTCCGCAACCTATTCCGAAAACTATCTTGCCCTTTGTCGTTATGGGAGTTGTTACATAGTCCGTTGCCATAAATATTGCACCGAGCAGAAGTCCGCCCGAAAGCACCTGATAGAGAACATCGCCTTTAAATATAAATGTTAGAACGGCAACTGTTCCCACAAAGGCTATGGGCGTTGAGGGAGAAATCACCTTTGTGACAACAAGGAAAAGTCCGCCGATAAGAAGTGCAAGAGCGCAGGTCTCACCGATACAACCGCCTGTTTTTCCTAAGAATAAATCCATATAGGAAACGGGGGGAGTAATTTTTCCCACAAAGTCGGAAGAACTGCTGTATGACACTACCCATTCAGCCGCAAGGGGAGTGGGGGAGGTGGTGAGATCGGCTGTCTTATACCAGAAGGGTTTGAGCCAGGACGACATATACGGCGTGAAAGAAAGCATAAGAACTATTCTTCCTACAATAGCTGGGTTTGCAAAGTTCTGTCCTATTCCGCCGAAAAGCTGTTTAACTATAACTATTGCCACAAAGCTTCCGAGAACAGCCATCCAGAACGGCAGGTTGACGGGCAGGTTCAAGGCTAAGAGTATTCCCGTTACAGCGGCGGAAAGGTCGGATATGGTGTTGTCCCTTTTCATCAGCTTGCGACATAAAAATTCAAAAAGAACCGAGCTTGCTGTGCAGACAAGGACAAGGAGCAATGCTCTTATTCCGAAAATTATCGTTGCCGCAACGATAGCGGGCAAAAGGGCAATTATCACAAAGAGCATTATCTTTTGTGTTGTTACGCTCCCTCTCTGGTGGGGGGAGGGTGAAACTATAAGTTTTTCCAAGGTTTGTTCAATCCTTTCGGAGCTTATTTTTGTGCGGTGTTTCTTAAAAATTCTTTTGAAAGACAGTTTGTTTCGGCAAGAGGTCTTTTTGCGGGGCAGACATAGGAGCAGGCTCCGCAGTTCATACAAAGATTTACCCTGAGTTCCGTGAGCTGTTCTCTGCTCTTTGCGTGATAAGCCTTTTCAAGCTCTGTGGGCATAAGGTTCATAGGGCAGGCTTTTATGCACTTTCCGCATCTTATGCAGGGGGTGGACTTGTAAAGGGTGTCGGACTTCAGAGCAAGGAGCGCGTTGTGAGTTTTTATCACGGGAGCCTCGGGGTCTACCATACATACGCCCATCATAGGTCCGCCCATAATAAGCTTTCTGTAATCCTTTGCGTTTGAGTAG
>CAMGJS010000134.1 GCA_946056455.1 uncultured Clostridia bacterium
TGGTTTGCTTTTGCGTATTTGTTCTTAAAATATAAATGAAAGGCGGTGACGGGAATTAAATTCAGAAATTTTTTGATATTTTCAATCGTTTTTGTTGCACTGGTTTTTTCGGGCTGTTCGGATAGTAAAAATACCGACAGAACACAGAATACTACCGAAAAAACTACCGCGGAAACAGAAATCACGGAGGAAGAAAAATATCTTCCGTTCACCGCAACCCTTGAAAATTACTCTGATAAGGAATTTTTCTTGTCGCCCTGCCCCGATTTTTTAAATGCAGAGCAGAAATCTGTCTGGCAAAAAGCCTATTATATGACCTATATGAGCGTAACCTCGCAAAGCTTCGGGCTTTCGGGCGAATATGAGAAAGCTCCGAGAAAATCGGAGGACGGCAACGAGTATCATTATATGAGAACGGGCGTTTCTTATGATGAAATGTATGATTATATCAGGACAGCCTTTACAAAGGAATATACGGAGGAAATATTCCTCGGCGACACATATATCAACGACGGAGGAGAGCTTCTTTTCTGCGACAGAGCAAGAGAGCCCGATATTTCATACAAAACCTGCGACTTTTATGTTGTATCGCAAAGTAGTGATAAAATCAGGTTTGCGATGACCTCGGTGTATTCGTGGCAGGAAATAGCACAGCTTGGCGAGCTTGACAAAACAGAGACCGAAACTCATTATGAAGAACACTTTTTTACGATGGAGAAAACCGAGGACGGCTGGCGGATGAGTGAGTACAGCTACTGGCTTTAACAGAAAATTTACAATTTGGGGAAAATTTCTGTGAATTTCTATTGATATTCGGTTAAAGACAGAGTATAATTACATTGTATGATTTTATTAAAAAAGGACTGCAATAAATGAGACTTACCAGCTATGTGCAATACAGACACTGCATACACGGTATCATCGACTCTCCCGTTGTGCAGAAAATGTCCCAATATATCCAACATTCCGATGTTTCGACCTTAGAGCACTGCATACTTGTTTCATACCTCAGCTTTGTAGTTTGCCGCGCGCTTGGACTTAATTATTATGCCGCCGCAAGAGGAGGACTTCTTCACGACCTTTTTCTCTATGACTGGCACAATATTCCCGTAAAGGTGAGAAGCCCAAAGGACCTTTTCCGTATGCACGGCTTTGTTCACTCAAAAAAGGCTCTTGACAACGCTTATGAAAATTTTGATCTGAGCCTTATGGAGATGGACATTATCGAAAAGCATATGTGGCCTTTGACAATCGTTCCTCCCCGATATAACGAAAGCTTTGTTGTAAGCTGTATGGACAAGGTTGCCGCAATACTTGAAATGATGAAACTCAGCAGAATTTCAATGCTTAGGAGAGTAACCGCATTTTCGGCGGTAAGAGAGCAGGTTATAAGTGAAATTTTAGCGGTCAGCGAAATATAAAATAAATGCCCGATTGTAACAAATCGGGCTTTTTTGTTTAAATTATTACAAAATAATGTCAGTTTTGAAAATCGGTTGAAATAGATACGGCTATGTTGTATTATAATTGTAGCATAATATTTGTTAAAGACAAAGCTTGGGGGAGTGTTTGTCTTAAGGAGGAAAAAATGAAAGTCTGTGCTATTGTGCCGTCTTTAAATCCCGATGAAAAACTTATAGATGTTGTCACGGGATTGAGAAAAAGCGGCTTTGAACAGATAATACTCGTCAATGACGGAAGTGAAAGCAGTGAATACTTTGACAAGCTAAAAGGCGACGATTGCGTTGTTCTTACTCACGATGTCAACAAGGGCAAGGGCAGAGCAATGAAAACGGGTATCGAGTATTATCTCACGAATTTTGCCGACAGGTTTGACGGCGTTGTTTTCTGCGACGGCGACAACCAACATTCGCCTGAGGATATTGTCCGATGCGCAAACGCTCTTGGCGAAAAAGAAAATGTTCTTATACTCGGCGTGCGTGATTTCAGCAAAAGTAATGTCCCCACAAGGAGCCGTATGGGCAACAGAACGATGTCATTTCTGTTCAGGCTGATATGCGGTCTTTCAATATCGGATACTCAGACGGGACTTCGCGCTATGGGAAATGCTGCCGCAAGAGGATTCTTAAAAACAAAGGGCGAGCGTTTTGAGTATGAAACGAATATGCTTCTTGAAACAAAACGGCTCGGCATTGAAATTGAAGAAGTTAAGATTGAAACCATTTACATAGAAGAAAACAAATCAAGCCACTACAACACCTTCAAGGACTCTTTGAGGATCTTAAAGATACTGATAAAATTTGCGTCGGCGTCGATAATCTCCTGCGTTGTAGATATTCTGCTGTTTGCTTTATTCGTAAAAATTTTTGCATTTTTGCCTGCAAAGCAACAGCTTTTTATCGCAACGGCGATAGCGAGGGTAATATCGTCTGTTGTAAATTATTTTCTCAACTTCAAGGCGGTATTCAAAAGCAGGTCAGATGTCAAGGCGACAATATGGAGATATTATCTTCTTTGCGCCGTTCAGACGGTCCTTGCTTACTTCGGAGTATACTGGTTAGTCAGACTTACCCACTTTAACGAAGTGCTGATGAAGCTTGTGACAGACTTTGTTCTGTTCCTTATCAGCTTTCAGGTTCAGCGAGATTTTATTTTTCAGACGAAAAGGAAGAAATAGAAGCTATGTATGAAAATATCCGTTTTGCCGAAATTGATGAAGAAGCAGAGGTTTCTTCCGTCAAAAAACGCAAGCCGAAAATTGTTTCAAGAATATTTATCCTTTTGGGACTTACCTTATTGTTTCTGCTGTTTTTTATAATGGGAACAATAACGGTAGTTTTCAGAGGACCTTCAGAAACGGCAAAGGGACTTCTGACCACTACTCTTATGGAAACGAGCGCTTTGAAGTTTATTCCTAAAATGTATTTTTCGGGCGACGAAATTGAACTTATGATAAAGAAGAATTCCGCCGTTGCCGTTGATGAAGTGACGGATACATCGCTTGTTCAGATTTCTTCGGAAAACGAAACAGAAACGGGCGAGCAGAAAGAAAATATCGAGATAATCGACATTTCATCGTCAACCTATAAGGGTAAGCTGATGATAGTTCACGACCCGTCAAAGATAAAGGTTTCCGTTTCGGCTGACGAGTTCGGTTCAGGCGACGGACTTAAAATCGACGCACTCGTTCAGAAAGAGGGCGCGATAGCAGGAATAAACGCAGGCGGTTTTGCCGATGAAAACGGAATGGGCAACGGCGGTCAGCCCTTGGGACTTGTCATAAAGGACGGCAAGGTGATAGCAGGCGAAGGCTCATACAGTTGTGTTATCGGGTTTGACAAGGATAACAAGCTTGTTGTCGGCAATATGCGCTCGTCGGAGGCGGTCGAGAGGGGACTGCGTGACGCTGTTTCATTCGGACCTGTGTATATAGTAAACGGCAAACGCTCCGAGGTCATAGGAACGGGCGGAGGTCTTAACCCTCGCACCTGCATAGGTCAGACGGCGGACGGCTCCGTTTTATTGCTCACAATAGACGGCAGACAGGCGACAAGCCTAGGCGCAACGCATAGCGACTGCATAGATATTCTTGAAGAATACGGTGCTGTCAATGCGGCAAACCTTGACGGCGGTTCATCAACTGTTATGTACTATGACGGCAAGGTGCAGAATGTTCCTGCACTTGTTTACGGTCCACGAGATATTCCTACGGCATTTGTTGTTATGCCATGAATTTTTGTTATGGAGAGAGTATGAAAAAGAAAAACAAAAGCATTTTTGCCCCCGTTGTCACGATTGTATTTTCAATACTTGTGATAATATCGGCTTGTGTATGGATGAAACTTTACAGATACCTTGAAGCTTACGAAAAAAATGTCCCCATAAATACGGCAAACAAGGTTGCAAATCTTTATAAAGAGCAACGCTTTGAAGAAATCCTTATACAGCAAGGAGTGCAGTTTGACAAGTTCAACACTCCCGAAGAATACAAAAAGTTTATCGTGAATAAATACGGCGACGATTTTTCCTCTGTAAGAGCTTCAAAGATAGCAAAAAGCGGAGAGGATATGGTATATGCCGTTTTTAAGGATAATGAAAAGCTTTGCGAATTTACCCTGACGGAAGAGGGCGAAGAGGACGAGTTCGGATTTAAAAGCTGGAGCACTCACATAAAAGAGCAGGACTATGAGAAGAAATTTTCCGTTGCGGTGACTGTTCCGAAGGGAGCGAAAGTTTTTGTCGGAGATATTCTTTTAGGCGATACCGAGCGTACGGACAGTAACTATAAGATAAACGGCTACAAGGAGCTTTATGACG
>CAMGJS010000135.1 GCA_946056455.1 uncultured Clostridia bacterium
GTTTACAGAAATAGGGTCAAGGTGAATGACAAGCTCTATCTGCATTTTGTCATAGACAAGGCGCTCTATGCTGTCTATCGTTTCGTGCGCAAGAACAATGTCAACATCATCGGGGACTTCAACATGAACGGACGCTAACACTCTTCCGGGGCCGTAATCGTGAACGATAAGGTCGTGCACTCCCACAATGCCCTCGCCCGATTTTATTATGCCCACAAGCTCGTCAACGGTCTCTTTTTCGGGGGATTTTCCGAGAAGGATATCTATGACCTCTCTTGCAATTCCAAAGCCCGAATACATTACCATTATTGAGACCACAATGCCGACAATACCGTCTAACAGCGGAAAATTGACAAATCTTCCGATTATCGTTGTAATGATAACGGCGCTTGTAGAAAATACATCGTTGATAGAGTCCTTTGAAGTAGCGATAAGAATAGACGAATTTATCTGCTTTCCAAGATACTTGTTGTAAGAATACATCCACACCTTGACAAGCACCGAAAGGGACAAAAGAATAATTATCGGCAGGCTGAACGCAACGGGTTCGGGGTTGATGATTTTGCCGTATGAAGATTTCATAAGCTCAAAGCCGACAAGCATAATGACAAACGACACGATAAGCGAGGATATGTACTCAATTCTTCCGTGACCGAAAGGGTGCTCCTTATCGGGCCTCATTCCGCTGAGCTTTGAACCGACAAGGGTAACTATCGACGAACCTGTATCCGAAAGGTTGTTGACAGAGTCGGAAATAATAGCGATACTGTTCATGAAAATACCCGAAAAAAGCTTTACGGCAAAGAGAAAAAGGTTGCATATTATGCCGAGAATACCGCCAAGAACGCCGTATCGGGTTCTGACATCCTTATCGTCGACATTTTCATAATCCTTTACAAACCACTTTAACAATAGCTTTATCATAAAAAATCAATCCCCTGCAATACAGAATGAGGCGGCATAAAAATGCCGCCCTGTTTAATTAAACTGAACTCTTTTTCACCGCTGTTTTTTTACCCTTTTCAACAATGGGTGCGGTGTTGTTAAGAACGGTATCTTCCGTTACAATAATCTTTGAAACATCCGTTTCTGACGGAACTTCAAACATAACTTCCATAAGTATACCCTCAACGATAGCACGAAGTCCTCTCGCTCCCGTTTTTTGTTGCAAAGCCTTCTTTGCAATTTCAACAAGAGCTTCGTCGGTGATTTCAAGCTCAATGTTGTCAAGCTCAAAAAGACGCTGATACTGCTTTACAAGAGCATTTTTAGGCTCCTTGAGTATTCTTACAAGCGCATTTTCGTCAAGCTCGTCAAGAACGGTTATTATCGGCAATCTTCCCACAAGCTCGGGGACAATTCCGTACTTAACCAGGTCCTGAGGAATAACCTTGCGGAAAACATTTGTTTCGTCTTTCTTGGAGGATTTAAGCTCTGCTCCGAAGCCGAGACTCGATGAATCGGTACGCTTCTTTATCGCCTTTTCAAGACCGTCAAACGCTCCTCCGCAGATAAAGAGAATGTTTTTTGTGTCTATCTGAATAAATTCCTGATTCGGGTGCTTTCTTCCGCCCTGAGGGGGAACATTTGAAACAGTACCCTCGATTATCTTTAAAAGAGCCTGCTGAGCGCCCTCTCCGCTTACATCTCGTGTTATCGAGGTGTTCTCGGATTTTCTTGCTATCTTGTCTATCTCGTCGATATAGATAATTCCCTTTTCGGCAGCCTTGACATCGTAATCGGCAGCCTGAATAAGCCTTAAAAGAACATTTTCAACATCATCGCCGACATATCCCGCTTCGGTTACCGTTGTAGCATCCGCTATTGCAAACGGAACATCAAGCACTCTCGCAAGTGTCTGCGCGATAAGGGTTTTTCCCACTCCCGTAGGTCCTAAAAGAAGAACATTGCTCTTTTGGATCTCAACATCGTTCTTTTCGCCCTCGGCTGTCATTATTCTCTTATAGTGGTTATAAACCGAAACGGAAAGAGAAATCTTCGCCGCGTCCTGCCCGATGATATATTCATCGAGAACTTTTTTTATCTCCTTCGGCTTTAAAAGCTTAGGAGCTTTTTTTGCGCTTGCTTTTTCACGGCTTGCCCTTGCGCGTGACGGGTCCACCCCCATAAGAATTTCGTGGCAGTATTCAATGCACTCGTCGCATATATTCACATCGCCCGCAGAGAAAAGGTTTCTCACCTTGTTCTCCGTCTTGCCGCAGAAATTGCATTTTGAAATTGTGTTATTCGGCATATTTTTTCACCTTAGCGTCTTGTTATAACCTTGTCGATAAGACCGTAAGCGCAAGCCTCCTCGGCTGTCATGAAGTGGTCACGGTCGGTATCGGCCTCTATGGTTTCAATAGGCTTACCCGTGTTCTCTGCAAGAATGGAGTTAAGTCTGTTCTTTGTCTTGATAAGGTTTTCGGCGTGAATTTTAATGTCCGACGCCTGACCTTTCATTCCTCCGCCGATAAGTGGCTGGTGAATAAGTATTTCACTGTTGGGGAGAGCTATTCTCTTGCCCTTTGCTCCCGATGAAAGCAGAAACGCGCCCATCGAAGCCGCAAGACCTATGCATATCGTTGAAACATCGCACTTGATGTAGTTCATCGTGTCATAAATCGCAAGTCCGGCGGTAACAGAGCCGCCCGGGCTGTTTATATAAAGGCTTATATCCTTTTCGCTGTCCTGTCCTTCAAGATAAAGGAGTTGTGCGACAACAAGGCTTGCCGTAGCGTCGTTGACTTCATCCGAAAGCATAATTATTCTGTCGTTAAGAAGTCTTGAAAAAATGTCATAGGAACGCTCGCCCCTGTTTGTCTGTTCAACGACCATAGGAATGTAACTCATTATAAACCCTCCCGTAAGTGTAAGATATAATCTGAAATAAATTAAGCGATAACTGCCTTTTCACGAACAAGGTCGCTTGCCTTGCTGACTTTAAGGTCCATTCTGAGACTTTCTGCGGGGATATGCTTCTTTGCTTCCTTGATGCTTACTCTGTAAAGCTCTGAAAGTCTCTTGTATTCATTTTCAAGCTCTTCGTCAGTTACCTCGATGTTTTCAAGCTCTGCAATCTTTTCAAGAGCAAGACGAAGCTTAACTTCCATTGTTGCTCTGTCCTTGAAGCCTTCCTTGAAGCCTTCCATTGTCATGCCCATGTACTGAAGATAGATGTCAAGGTCCATTCCCTGAGCTTTAACACGGTATCCGAAATCGGAAACGAGTTCGTTTATCTTGTTTTCAAACATAACTTCGGGAATATCAGCTTCAAGCTTTGAGATAACGCCTTCAAGAACAGCGCTTTCAACCTCTTCTTCTGCCTGCTTTGCCTTTCTGTCGGCAAGCTTTGTCTTAAGGTCGTTCTTGTATTCTTCAAGGCTCTCAAACTCTGTTGTATCCTTGATAAATTCATCGTCAACTTCGGGAAGCTCCTTAACCTTTATCTCGTGGAGCTTTATCTTGAATACTACGGGCTGACCCTTGAGGTCGTCAACATGGTATGTTTCGGGGAAGGTAACATTGATGTCAAATTCCTCGTCAACCTTGTGACCGATAACCTGGTCCTCAAAGCCCGGGATAAACTGTCCCGAACCGAGTTCGAGCTCATAGTTTTCAGCCTTTCCGCCCTCGAATGCAACATCGTCCTTGAAGCCTTCAAAGTCAAGAACGGCAATATCGCCCGACTGTGCAGCTCTGTCGTCAATCGAAACAAGACGAGCGTTTCTGTTTCTTAAAGTGTTGAGCTCGTTGTCAATATCGTCGTCTGTAACAGTATTGTCGGGTTTTTTAACTTCTATTCCAAGATAATCTGAAATTGAAACCTCGGGCTTTGTGATGATTACAGCCTTGAACTTAACGCCTTCGTCCTTGCTTACCGAGTCAACGGTAATAGCAGGGCTTGTTACAAGAACAAGACCGTTTTCATCGGCGGCTTTCTGAATTTCTTCGGGAACAGCGTAGTTTACAGCGTCCTCATAGAAAGCGTTTTCGCCGTAGAGCTTTTCAACCATCTTTCTGGGAGCCTTGCCCTTTCTGAAACCTGGAACGGAAATGCTGTTCTTAGCTCTCATAAATGCGGCATTAACGGCTTTTTCAAAGTCCTCTGCATTGATTTCAAAGGTCATTTCGTACTTGTTGTTTTCTAATTTGTTGTTTGATACTAAACTCATTTTTATAATCCTCCATTGCATTAGCAAGATATCT
>CAMGJS010000136.1 GCA_946056455.1 uncultured Clostridia bacterium
CATACAATTACAAAACCGATTATGTGTTTTTGTCAACAGTATGGAATTTTTTCAGATTTCCGATTTTTTCATTTCTTTCGTTAAGAACTTTTTCAACTTCTGACCATTCAAGACCTTGATTTGCACATAGTACCATAACATGATACAAAAGGTCATTTATTTCATTTTTAAGTTCATCATTATCATTATTTTTTGCGGCAATTACAGTTTCGGTTGCCTCTTCGCCTATCTTTTTGCATATTTTATCCACTCCCTTTTCAAAAAGGTAGCAGGTGTAGGAATTTTCCTGTGCTTTATTGTCTTCAAAATCTTTTTTTCTTTGCTTGATTACTTCGAAAATTTCTTCATAAACTGTCATTATGTATTCTCCTCATCATAAATTTTATTAAAAAAGCAACTATACTCTCCGGTGTGACAAGCAACTCCAGTTTGTTCAACATTCACAAGAAGAGTATCATTATCGCAATCTCCGTAAATAGAAACAACTTTCTGCAGATGTCCCGAAGTAGCCCCTTTATTCCAGTATTCCTGACGCGAACGGCTCCAGAACCATGTATAGCCTGTTTCAAGTGTCTTTTTAAGGCTTTCTTTATTCATATACGCAAGCATAAGTACTGTTTTTGTATTCACTTCGTAGCAAATTGCAGGTATAAGTTCACCCTTTAAAAAAAACTTGTCAAGGTCATTCAAATCAATTTTTATCATTACTTTCTCCTTTATGTCCAAAGTGTTGTAATAAACATAGGCGAAGCGCCCTCTGCTTTTTTAAAGCCACAGTTTTCATAAAAATTTAATTCATCATTATAAGCAATAACTGCTATTCTGAGATAATCCTTGTAACGTTCTCTCATCATATTAACAAGAGTACGCCCTATAGTCTGTCCGTGATAATCAGGGTCAACAAGCAGATAGTGAACATAAGCATTCATAATTCCGTCGTCCATAGCACATATCATACCTATAAGTTTACTGCCATCCCACGCACTGTAAACTGTTTTAAAATTCTTCATTGCTGTAACAAGCTTATCCGGATAATGGCCCGATGACCATTCAACAGAAAGGAATAGCCTTTCAAGCTCATTTAATGTAAAGTCATGCGTTGATTTGTATTCTATTGACATATATTCACCTCACTGCAATACCTCTGCTACGGCAATGATCCTTGACTTCTCCCACAGTAAGCTCTTTAAAATGAAAAAGCGATGCTGCAAGAGCAGCAGATGCGTTTGTTTTTTCAAAAACTTCCGAAAAATGTTCAAGAGCCCCGCAACCTCCGCTTGCAATTACAGGAATTTTTACAACGGAACATACTGCATTGAGAAGTTCAATATCAAAACCTTTCTTAACACCATCGGTATCCATAGAAGTGAGCAGTATTTCGCCAGCACCAAGTTCTTCAGCCTTTTTGGCCCATTCTACAGCATCAATGCCCATATCTATCCTGCCGCCGTTAACAACCACCGTAAATCCACCGTCTGCTCTTCTTTTTGCATCGATAGCAACAACAACGCACTGAGAGCCAAAAATGTCTGCGGCTTCTCGGATGAGGTCGGGATTTCTGACAGCAGATGAATTTACGGAAACTTTATCAGCACCTGCTCTCAATGTTTCTCTGAAATCATCGATATTTTTAATTCCACCACCGACTGTAAGTGGAACAAAAACTTTTTTTGCAGTATTCCTTACAACATCAAGCATTGTTCCTCTGCCCTCATGAGTAGCGGTAATATCAAGAAAAACTATCTCATCCGCGCCCTGAGCATCGTATTCCGCGGCACATTCAACAGGATCGCCGACTTCTTTAATTCCGACAAAATTCACGCCTTTAACAACCTTTCCGTCGCGGACATCAAGGCATGGTATTATTCTCTTCGCAAGCATTCTTAATTCCTTTCTGCAAGTGCAATAGCTTCTTTAAGGTCAAGAGTTCCTTTATAAATAGATTTACCACAAATAGCTCCATAAAGTCCCAACGCTTTACAGTCGGCAATGTCCTTTATTGTATGAACACCACCGCTGGCAATAATATTACATTCACAATTATCATTGATATTTTTAAGCTGAGTCAGATTTACGCCGGAAAGAGTACCGTCCTTTGAAATATCAGTAAAAATTATGTATTTGACTCCGATTATTGACATTTCTTTAGCAAGAGTAATATAATCAACAGTCGAACCGTCAATCCAGCCTTCAACAGCAACCATTCCATCAAGCGCGTCAATTCCTACGGCGATTTTCTCTCCATACTCTGCTACTGCGTCCTTTACAAGCTGAGGATTTTTTACGGCAGCAGAACCTAAAATAACCCTTGAAATTCCGTTTGAAAGATAATATTCGACAGTGTCGAGAGAGCGTATTCCTCCTCCGACCTCAACCTTTAATTTTGTATTTTTTACAACATCGATAAATATATCGCTATTTTTTGGCTTTGCGTCCTTAGCTCCGTCAAGGTCAACCATATGTATCCATGACGCTCCTGCTTTTTCAAATGAAATTGCAGTGTCCATATAGCTATCCGCAACTTTCTCGACGGTTGCAAAATCGCCTTTAAAAAGACGGACACAATTCCCGTCTTTAATATCAATTGCAGGAAGAATTATCATCTACACAAGTCCTCCAAAATTTTCAAGTATTTTTAGTCCTGTTTTTCCGCTTTTTTCAGGATGAAACTGTGCTCCGTAAATATTTCCGTTAAAAACAAGCGCAGGAACTCTGTGCCCGTACTCGCATAAAGCGGAAATATTTTCATCATCACATTCTGCCTTATAAGAATGAACAAAATACACATATTCATTATCCGAAAGTCCTTCAAGAAGCGGACAAGAATTTAAAACTTCCAGTTTATTCCAACCTATATGAGGTATGCTGAGGCCTGGTTCTTCCATTTTATTTACCGTTCCTTTAATAAGAGAAAGACCTTCTGTCTCCTCAAATTCATACCCCTTGTCAAATAAAAGCTGCATTCCGAGGCAAATCCCCAAAAAAGGCTTTTTATGCGCTTCTTCACGAATAACTTCAACAAGTCCACTTTCATTAAGCTTATTCATAGCCCAAGGAAACGCTCCTACGCCCGGCAGAATAATCTCGTCGGCAGAACGAATTTCATCGGCATTATTGGTCAATTTGCTCTCAAGTCCAATAAAGTCCAGCGCGTTTTTAACACTGAATATGTTACCTGCGCCATAATCTATAATAGCAATCATTTATAATACTCCCTTTGTCGAAAGGACTCCATCTCCGCTTACTGCAACAGCCTGTTTGACAGCATGAGCAACCGCTTTGAAAATTGCTTCACACTTATGATGGTCATTTTTGCCGTATCTGAGGTTTATATGCAGAGTTATTCCTGCGTTAAACGCAAAAGCTCTGAAAAATTCTTCGGCGACCTGTGTATCGAAATCTCCTATTCTGTCATCAGAAAAATCAGCATTAAAAACAAGGAAAGGCCTTCCACTCACATCTACTGAAGCTTCGGCAAGCGACTCATCCATAGGGATTGAAGCAAAGCCGTAGCGATTAATCCCACCCTTATCTTTAAGAGCCTCAGCAAAGGCTTTTCCGAGAACGATGCCTGTGTCTTCAACAGTGTGATGACTGTCTACCAGTAAATCGCCTACTGCTTCAAGAACAATGCCAATTCCACTGTGAACGGCAAAAGAATTAAGCATATGGTCGAAAAAGCCAATCCCTGTTGAAATAGATATTTTTTCGGAATTGTCAAGATTAAGGCTGATTTTAATATCTGTTTCTTTTGTTTTTCTGTTAATTTCCGCTACTCTCATATACTGCACTCCTATTTATTCAATATTCTTTATTATTTCTTCAAGAGCAGATATAACTTCCATGTTTTCATCTTCATTACCTGCAGTTATCCTGATATATTCACCCATGTATCTTATTGCAATCGAGCGCTTTAAAAGTTCATCAAAAATCAATTTTGAATTATCACTTTTGATGAAAACAAAATTTGTTACTGTAGGATAAACATATCCCAAAGACGAATACTGTTTAGATAGTCTGGTTGTTTCTAAATACAGATAATCTCTGCTCTTTATAATCTCTGAAAGATTATTACGAAGAATTTCTTTTTCAGAAAGAATAATTCTGCCGATTAGCTGAGAAAACGCATCACAGTTGTATGGAGATTTCGCAGCACGCAAGGCGTTTGTAATTTTTATTCCAGCGATAGCAAAACCGAGCCTTATC
>CAMGJS010000137.1 GCA_946056455.1 uncultured Clostridia bacterium
AATGAGAACCTTGTCCCCCTTCTTTACTGCCATAGTAACATCCTTCTTACCTTCTCCGACAGCGATAACCTCCGCTACCTCGGGCTTTTCCTTTGCGCTTCCCGTAAGAATGATACCGCTTTTTGTTGTTTCTTCAGCTTCTGTCATCTTTAAGACAACTCTGTCCTGTAAAGGCTTGATCGTCATAATGATTCCTCCTGTATTTAAATTTGATTTTTTGTGTAGTTAGCACTCAACCCCTATGAGTGCTAATAACTATTTTACTTATTTTGCAAAAAAAAGCAAGAGAAAATAGTCAAATAAATTATTTTTGTATACACACACAAATTTTCTAAAAATATTTACATTTTATTTGTTATGATTTAACCGTAAATTCACTTTTAAAATGGTATTGTTTACAATTTGTTCACAATTTGTCGTCGCATATAAAGTATAATAGATGTATAAGTACATTTTTGAGGGGGATCACGCTTATGGCGCTCGAAAAAATTCTTATTGTCGACGACGATGTGAATATATGCGAGCTTCTTCGCATCTATCTTGAAAAAGAAGGCTACACCGTTATCCTTGCGCACGACGGCGAAAAGGGCATTGAAAAATTCAACGCAACAAAGCCCGATATTATCCTGCTTGACATTATGCTTCCCGTTATGGACGGCTGGCAGGTATGCCGTGAGATAAGAAAAAAATCGAATGTTCCGATAATTATGGTCACAGCCAAGTCGGAAACCTTTGACAAGGTATTGGGTCTTGAACTCGGGGCGGACGATTATGTCGTAAAGCCCTTTGACGCAAAAGAAGTTGTGGCAAGAATAAAGGCTGTTTATCGCCGTTCTGGGCAGTCTGCTCCCGAGACGGAGTCAAAAGAAGTTTCTTACGACAAATTACAGGTTAATATGACAAGATACGAATTAAAGGTTGACGGCAAGGTGCTTGACACTCCGCCGAAGGAGCTTGAACTGCTTTTCTATCTTGCCTCCAACCCCAACCGCGTTTATACAAGAGACCAGCTTCTCGATGAAGTATGGGGCTTTGAATATTACGGCGATTCGCGCACTATTGATGTTCACATAAAGCGTCTGCGTGAAAAGCTTGAGGGAGTATCCGACAAATGGGTGCTTAAAACCGTATGGGGCGTTGGCTACAAATTTGAAACAACAGAGGAGCCGATTAAATAATCGGCTTTCTTTATTGAAAGCGAGGGAGTATAATGAAGAACCGCTTTGTGACTAAATATTTCAGCCTTTGCGCCGCAGTTATACTCTCAAGCGTTATATGTATCGGAACGCTGATTTCCATCGCCGTTCTCAATGTCTATAAAGACGAGATAAAATCCTCTCTTTCAGAGTCGGCTCACGCTTTTTCTCCGATAATAAGAGATTGCATTGAGCGGAACGATATTGAAACAGAGGACGGAGCAAAAAAGCTGTCTGACGCTGTTTCTGTGATAGATATTATCCCCGATTACAATATCGCGGTAGTTTCTTTGCAGAATGGCACAACCATTTCTGCAACTGAGGACGAACAGTATGAAAAAACGCTCAGCGACTCTGTGATAAAAAACATTTCGTCCGACGGCGCCTTTTCATCGGAGACAACTCTTGAAGGCTTTTTCAATGAAAAGAAATTCTCGTATTCTCTCCCGATAAATACACAAAAAGGCGAATATTACACTATAATATATACAAAAGTTGAAAGCTACAACAATCTTGTTGTAAGGATAGTTCAGGTTTTTGCAACGGTTTTTATAATTTCCGCGGCGATAACCTTTACGGTGCTTTATCTTGTGACAAGAGATATGATGCGTCCCGTCAGCCTTATGGTAAAGGCGGCGGAGCGTTTCGGTAAAGGGGATTTCTCGGAAAAGCTTGAAATAGGCGACAGCGACGAGTTCGGCGAGCTTGCCGCCGCGATGAACAATATGGCACATTCGCTTGCAGGGCTTGAAAGCTCAAGAAAAAGCTTTATCGCAAATGTCTCCCACGAGCTTAAAACCCCGATGACCACCATAGGCGGATTTGTCGACGGAATTTTAGACGGCACTATTCCTCCCGAAATGCACAAGCAGTATCTCACGATAGTATCCGAGGAGGTAAACCGTCTTTCAAGAATGGTGCGCTCGATGCTCAATATCTCAAAATACGAGTCGGGCGAGATCGAAATGAAAAAGGAACGCTTTGACATAACAGCTCTTACAGTGAAAACGGTGTTCCTTTTTGAAAAAAGAATAAACGACCATCATGTCGATGTTTTAGGGCTTGACTCTGAACCCCATTACATAATCGCGGATATGGACCTTGTCCAGCAGATAATCTATAACCTTATCGAAAATGCCATAAAGTTTGTTGATATAGGCGGATATATAGCGTTTTCGTTCACGGAGGACAAAGGAAAGACCTATGTCGCAGTAAGAAACAGTGGCGGAGGACTCACCGAAGAAGAAATTCCAAAGGTATTTGAAAGATTTTATAAGACCGACGAATCTCACGGCAAGGACAAAACGGGAGTGGGACTCGGTCTTGCTATCGTCCGTTCGATAATAAACCTGCACGACGGACATATTATAGTAAAGAGCAAACCGGGCGAATATACCGAATTTTCATTCGGACTTGAAAGCGCAAAGGAACCGCGCAGAAAGCCGAGGCGCAAAGGAGCATACGATGGAGAATAATTTTTACAACGAAAACAATCCTTACAAAGCACCCGAACCGCAGGAAACTCCGCACGAGGATTTTTTCAGGCAGGAAAGCTATTATGAGAAAAATCCTCTGCCGAGGAATATGAATAACCCATACGAAGAACCGAAGTTTGCCGAATTCGTTCCGCAGGAGCTTGAAACAACGGGCGCAAAAAAGCGTTACAGCGGAGCTGTTGCGGTAACCTTTATGTCAGTTGTTATCGTGGGACTTTTTGTGTTCCTCTTTGCATTTTTGTATAATACTGACTCTTTTGCAAGCGTTTATGATGAGCCTGAAGAAACAATATCGGAGCTTGAAGATGAAACAGGCGGAGATACGACAGATGTTGTCCCCACTGTCCCCGATGAAGACGATGAAACGCCTCAGCTTCAACAGCCCGACCCCGAGGCAGTATCCGATAACCACGAGATAGAGTCGGCAAGCAAGCCCTCCTCCCCCAATCTGCACATAAATGCAGACGGCACATACACCTCCGAGGGAGTTTACGAGGTGGTTGTCCCCTCTGTTGTAAGCATAAGGGCAACGCTCAACAAGGAGGGCACCACAATATCGGCAGGCTCGGGAATAATTCTCTCAAACGACGGCTATATTGTCACAAACGAGCATGTTATATCGGGCGCTTTTACAATGAAAGCCACAACATTTGACGGCGACGAATATGACCTTGTGCTTGTGGGAAAGGATACGCGCTCCGACCTTGCCGTTTTGAAAATGGATACCGACAGAAAGGATTTCAAGTCCGCCGTTATAGGAAATTCAGATGAGCTTGTAATAGGCGAGCGCGTTTACGCAATAGGAAATTCAGGCGGAATTTTTTCAAACACCTTTACGGGCGGATATGTTTCGGGTTTAAACCGCACATTAAAGCTCACCCAGAGCAGTATCGAGATGAATTATATTCAGACGGACGCTACCATAAACCCGGGCAACTCGGGCGGTCCCCTTGTCAATGAATACGCTCAGGTAATAGGCATAAATAACTTCAAATATTTCGGAAAAAATGCAGAGTGTGAAAATATGACCTTTGCAATTTCCATTAACGAAGCCGTTCCCATTATAAACGACATTATCAAAACGGGCTATGTTACGGGCAGACCGAGAATAGGCATCACCTACACCGCTGTTTCGCCCGATGTTGCAAAACGAAAGGGACTTGTTGCAGGACTGTATATTGCCGAAGTCGCTCCCGAATGTGACATTTCAAACTGCGACCTTATCCCAGGCGATGTCATAACAAAGATAAACGGCAAGGAGGTTTACAGCTCCGCTACTGTTCTTGACTCGATAAAGAACAACCGCCCCGGTGACAAAGCCACCGCCGAGGTTTACCGCAAGGACGAGGAAGGAAACGCCTCGTACCACACGATAACATTCAGACTTGAAGAATTAAAGGAGTAAAAAAATCGGGGAGATAATCCCCGATATTTTAGTTTAACTATGGAAGAGAAAACAACTCTTTTCGATA
>CAMGJS010000138.1 GCA_946056455.1 uncultured Clostridia bacterium
TCGCTCATAAGTTTCCTGATGAACGAGGCGCTTGCGATATTTCCATGGGAATAATCGCTGTCGTGTTCTGTACCTGTTCTTTTTATCGGATATATCTCTACCTGCAATTCTCTGTTTTCAATTTGTTTAAGATATTCTATTGAAAGAATATTATTTGGCGAAGAAAACAAATCGCATATTTTTTCATTAGGAAGACTTTGCATAGCAGCTGGGAAACTTATTCCCTCACTCATTTTCTCCTTAATATCAAGCTTTTCTTTCATTAAATTTGAAAAATCAGCGGCTTTTTTGAGTAAATCCAAATCATCACATTCACATCCGAATGAAACGCTGTCAATACAGCCTAATCCTTCAATAAGAGAATATGCCCCTTTTGCATAATACTCCGCCGAGGCAAGACAGTATAAAACGGGAATTTCAATGACAAGGTCCGCGCCGCAACAAACAGCTCGTCTTGCTCTTTCAAATTTGTCCGAAACGGCGATATCTCCGCGCTGAACGAAATTTCCTGACATAAAGGCAACAATATGCGTAGCGCCGTTTTCTCTTGCTTTTTCTATCTGATATTTGTGTCCGTTGTGAAAAGGATTATATTCTGCAACTATACCGCAAATATTCAAGACATAATTCTCCTATCAGTTAAGTATTTTAGCCGTAGGGTATCTATCCTTAGAAATATCCCTATGGGCAATTCTGACCTTTAACTTGCTGTCTGTAAGATGTTCAAACATTTTTTCGGCAAAAGTAACCGAACGGTGTTTTCCGCCAGTACAGCCAAAAGCTATGACAAGCTGACTTTTTCCCTCACTTCTGTAAAGCGGAATAAGAAAATCGATAAGGTCTGTAAGCTTGGATAAAAGCTCTTGTGATTGCTCAAACTTCATAACATAATCGCTGACTTCCCTGTCTTTTCCGGTATGTTGTTTGAGCTCGGGAACATAAAAAGGGTTAGGCAGACATCTTACATCAAAAAGTAAATCCGCCTCATTCGGAGAACCATATTTAAATCCGAAAGACATAACTTTTATTAACATAGAATCGTCGGGGTTATCGAGAAAAATACCGTTTATCTGTTCTTTAAGCTGAGAAGTTGAAAGAAATGATGTGTCAATATAGTAATCAGCATATCCTCTTACTGCATTAAGGATGTCCCGTTCTACAGCAATAGCACGCTGTATGCTCCCGTGAACAGCATCGTCAAGCGGATGTGTACGCCTTGTTTCTTTATAACGCTTGATTATAACATCATCGCTGGCGTCAATAAATAGAATTTTTACATCAAGTCCCTGTTCTTTAAGGTCAGAAACAATATCAGCAAGAGAGAAAAATAGTTCTCCCCCTCTTATATCGGCAACAATAGCAACCCTGTCTATTTTGACATCAGACTGAGTGCTTATTTCAGCAAACTTAGGTATAAGCTGAGGAGGCATATTATCGATACAATAAAATCCTATATCTTCAAGAGCATTGACGGCAAGAGATTTTCCAGAGCCTGAAAGTCCGGTAACAATAACAAACTGCATTTACATTCACCCCAATTTTTTGTCCGATATAATAACAGGTTCACATTCAAGTTTATAACCCGTTTCTTCCTCAACAATTCTTTTTACATCTTTAATGACCGTCATAACATCATTAAACGAAGCGTTGCATTTATTTATAACAAATCCCGCATGTTTCTCCGAAACCTGCGCGCCTCCTACTGAATAACCTTTAAGACCGCATTGGTCAATAAGCAAAGAAGCGTAACTCCCCTCAGGTCTTTTAAAGGTGCTTCCTGCGCTTCCGTATTCAAGAGGCTGTTTGCTTTTTCTTCTTTGCATAAAATCATCCATTGATGCTTTTATTGCATTTATATCGCCCTTTTTAAATATAAAAGACGCTCCGAGAATTATCTTTTCCGTTCCCATAATCGAACTATGTCGGTATGAAAGTGACAATTCATCGGCAGAAAGTCTTTTGATTTCATCATTTTCATCAATAATATCACAAAAATCTATAATATCCTTTATTTCTCCGCCGTATGCTCCCGCGTTCATAAAAACAGCACCGCCAACGCTTCCGGGAATAC
This sequence comes from uncultured Clostridia bacterium, assembly GCA_946056455.1. Classification (GTDB taxonomy): domain Bacteria; phylum Bacillota; class Clostridia; order Oscillospirales; family Ruminococcaceae; genus RGIG4131. Next base: position 2,072 of record CAMGJS010000138.1, read on the forward strand.
CGTAAGCAAATTCTGCGCCTGAAAGAGAATTATCCCTCGCAAATACACAAAGTGATGATAGCAACGCTCCTGCTTGACAATATATTTCGGTATCGGATAAAAGTCTGATATCTGAAAAATCGTTTCCGATAAGAATAATTACACCGCTGAATCCATCATCGTCAACAATGATATTTGAACCGTTCCCTATAACTTTATATGGTACATTTCTTTCCTTGCACGCTCTTCTGACAGCTATACACGACTCAGCGGAATTTATTCTTACAAGGAGCTTGCATTTTCCGCCTATTCTGAAAGTGTTGTATTTATTGAGCGGTTCATCGTAAAAAAAACTGCAACCATATTTTTTTGCTGTTTCGGCAATGGTATTCATAAATTCAACCCCATTGTTATGTTTTATGGTTTTTAATCAAAGATTTTTCCTTTTTTATTTTCAATCCGTTCCTTGACATTTTCCCATTTTGTATTAAAAATCAGATCCTCGGGAAAATTATTATCCCTGAGCATTTTCAGTGCTGTATCAAACTTGCCGACAGACATACAAAAATGAGCGTCGCTGTTAACAATAACGGGAACGCGGTATTTTTTACATACGGCGATAAGCTCGAGAGCGTTATTTATTGTTTTTATACTTCTTGGGATAGCGCTTTCGTTTATCTCGACAAGCTTGCCGTATTCTTTAAAAACAGGAACGACCTTTTCATAGTCAGGCTTATACGAGGGATAAATAGGGTGTCCGATAACATCGACATATGGATTTTTTGCGGCACCTATATATGCATTGTTATAATCGTCAATCGTTCCTCCTGCCATATTATAATTTCCGTGAATTGAGGCAACGACCCAGTCAAGAAGGTCAAGTTCCGAAGGCCCGAAGGCAAGATTTCCGTTATAATCGATTATGTCACATTCCACTCCGAAAATCATATTTACCCCAAAAAGCTTTCTCGGGATAGCTCTTGAAAGATTATGAAAATGCCAGATATGCGGCGCATCGCTCCCTCCCGTTGAATGGTCGGTTATTGCAAGACCTTTAAGTCCTGCATCGGAAGCGGATTTTGCCATTTCAAGAACGGTAGAATAAGCGTGAGTGGACGCGACGGTATGAGTATGAGTATCAACTTCGATATGCATTATTATTCCTCCGAAAAATCAGAACGGATCAAAATCCTTGACATTTCCCTGCTTCGGACGGTCATCCATATCAAGTCCGAGCTTATCCATAAGGTCCTGAGCGGCATTATAACCCATTTTTTTCTGTCTGTTGTTCATTGCGGCAACTTCAAGGATAACTGCAAGATTTCGACCGGGTTTTACGGGAATTGTAAGTGCGGGAATGTTAACGCCGAGTATGGAAGTATAATCGTCAACCATTCCCATTCGGTCATAAATCTTTTCGCTGTCCCAGGGTTCAAGAGTAACAACAAGGTCAATTTTTTCAGTAACCTTAACAGCACCAATACCGAAAAGTCTTCTTGCGTTGATAATTCCTATGCCGCGGAGTTCAAGAAAATGTCTTATATTATCAGGTGATGCCCCAACAAGACTGATATTTGAAACTTTTCTTATTTCAACAGCGTCATCCGCAACAAGTCTGTGTCCGCGCTTAACAAGTTCTATCGCAGTCTCCGACTTACCTACTCCGCTTTCACCCGTGATAAAAACTCCTTCGCCATAAATCTCGATAAGAACTCCGTGACGGGTAATTCTCGGCGCAAGATTAAGATTAAGGAAAGCTATTAAGCTTGCCATAAAGTTTGAAGTACTGTCCTTGCTTCTTAACAGAGGCACCTGATATTTTTCAGCAAGTTCAAGCATTTCGGGAAAATACGGGAGCTCCCTTGTTATTACCATCGCAGGTAACTTCTGGGATACAAGAAGCTCTATCCTTTCACGGCGGACGGATTCGTCAACAGTTGCAAGATAGGCAAATTCCATCTTGCCGAGTATCTGTATACGCTCAGGGTTAAAATATTCATAAAATCCCATAAGCTGAAGTCCGGGACGATTGACATCCGTTTCGTCTATAAAAAGCGTTTCGGGAGGAGCGGGAGTATAGATAACCTCCAT
>CAMGJS010000139.1 GCA_946056455.1 uncultured Clostridia bacterium
TCTAAAACATCGTCAATGGTGAAACGCAGTTCACGAAGCTCCTTCTGGTCGATTTTTCCGTCCTTTATAATGATTTTCGGATTGCCCGAAACGATACTGCGTATTTTCCTCGATTTAAGCGCTATCCCCGACATTATTACATCAAGGCATACAAGCACCGCAACGGGAAGAAGTCCCGGAATGAGTGGAGCGGACGGGTTTTCAACGGGGAGCGTCGCTATATTTGAAACAAGAATTGTGATGACAAGCTCCGACGGTTGAAGCTCGCCTATCTGCCTTTTGCCCATAAGCCTTATTGCAAAGGTGACGAATATATAAACAATTACAGACCTTATAAAAATTACCGCCATAATAACACCTCTCTTTTTTGCTATTTTTATCGGAACTTTCAGTTATATTCGGAATATTTTTCATTCCGTCAGGGAAAAATCCTTTTAAAAGTCAGGTACGGGGAGGTTTTTTAAAATTGAACCCTTTAAGCTATGAAAACGAAAAAATTCCGCAGTCCATAGAACGCTTTTTGTTAGACCTTAAAGACATTTTAGGCGACGACGCTGAGCTTCTTGTGAACCGCATTGAAATATCGGGGATAAAATGTGCCCTTGTCACCTTTGAGGGAATGGTCTCTACCTCAATAATAACCCAGCTTATTCTTCGTCCCATAGAGGAAATAAGCATAAAAAGGGCGACTCCCTTTGTTCTTTGGGAGCATATAAAGACAAAGCTTATTCTCTCAACAGACCGCGCGGAAGCTTTCACATACGGCGAATTTATAAGAAGGCTTATGTCGGGCTTTGCCTTTCTTTATATCGACGGTATTGACGGAGCTATGGGCTTCGGTGTTCAAGGCTATGACAAGAGAGGTATTGACGAACCCTCGGGCGAGTCGGACATAAAGGGCGCAAGGGACGGCTTCACCGAAACTATCAACACAAATATCTCACTTATCCGAAGACGAGTGAAAAGCCCGACATTACGCATTGAAAAATTCGTTATAGGGACAAAAAGCAAGACCGATGTTGCCTTTGTCTATATGACCGACAAGGCGAGCAGAAGTATGCTTCGTGAAATAAGAAGAAAATTGCAGGGAATAGAGCTTGAAACTGTCCTCACAAGCGGATATATAAAGCCGTTTTTAGAGGGGAGGTCTTTCGGCTTTTTTGACTCTGTGGGAACAACAGAGCGCCCCGATGTCCTTTGCGGAAAAATTCTTGAGGGCAGAGTGGCTATGCTTATTGACGGAACGCCCTTTGCACTTATTGTGCCCTATCTTTTCACAGAGAATTTTCAGACCATTGACGATTATTCATCAAGACCTTTCTATGCGTTTTTTCTTCGTATAATAAAATTTTTCGGGTTTATCATCTCTGTTCTGCTCCCCGGGGTATATGTCGCCGTTGCAACCTTTCACCCCGAATTTTTCAACGAAAAGCTGTTGCTGATATTAGCGTCGGAGGAAGCGTCCGCACCGCTTTCTCTTGGGGCGGAGGCTTTCATTATGCTAATTTTGTATGAGCTTATCAAGGAGGCGGCTTTGAGGCTCCCCAAGGTAATAGGGGGAGCGGTGAGCATTGTGGGCGGACTTATCATAGGTGACGCAAGCGTATCATCGGGACTTGTCAGCACGCCACTTTTAATAGCCGTTGCGCTCTCTGTTACTGCCTCTTTCGTCATTCCGTCCTTGAACGAAAGCACAACTCTTCTGCGGTTTTTGTTTTTGCTTGCAGGCTCTTTTGCGGGACTTTTCGGTATCGCTCTTGCAGGCGCACTTGTGCTTCTTAACATTACCGCCGAGGCTAACCTGGGAGTGCCGTATTTTGCGCCTATCTCCCCATTTATACCACGCTCTATGGGGGACATTGCAATAAGACTTCCTTTCAAAAAGCTTCAGAGCAGAAACTTCAATATCAACAGCTATAAGGGGGAAAACCGATGAAAATTTCTTCTTTTGAAATGATAGCTCTTTTGCTGTTGTCAAGAATTTTTACTCTTATGATTTATTCGCCGATTTTTTCATTCCCGACTTCCGTTCAGCTTGTGGGAATTGCCCTTTCGACCGTCTTGCAGGGTGCTCTTGCGCTTTTTCTCATTGTTCTTATGAAAAAAACGGGGTACAAAAGCTTTGATGAAGTCCTTTTTGGGAATAAAATTGCAGGCTGTATTTTTTCGGCTGTGTATTGTTTATTTTTTATTCTTTCGGGAGCGGCGGTACTGTCAAGCTTTATTGCTTTTGCAAGGGACATTTTCTTCCCCGGACAGAGCTTTCTTGCCTTTGCTCTGCCGATAGCCGCCGTATGTATTTACGGAGCGATACTCGGCATAAAACCGCTGGGCAGGTCGGCGGGACTGTTATTCTTTATTTTTCTTCTGATGTTTGCCGTCACCGTTTTGTCGTCCTCTGAGAGATTATCGTCGGTGGGAACATACGGCGGAGAATTTACTGCAAAGGGCGTTCTTCTTTCCGCCGTGTACGATATGTCAAGGAGCCTTGAATTTGTTATGCTCCCCTTTATTGCCGTTTTCAGCAAAAATATCAGAAAGGACTACTTCGGCTTTTTAGCGTCAAGGCTTGTGATACTTGAAACAGCGGTGTTTCTCATAGGCTCGGTGCTGAAAGAATATATTGACTACACAAAATTTCCGTTTTTCACTCTGGGCGGTGCGGTGGGGGGATTTATCCGCCTTGACGCACTTTATCTCGTTATGTGGACATTTTGCGCCGTAGTAAAAATCAGCCTTATTATCTTCTTTTCGGGGTATATTGCAAAGCGATTTCTGCCGAGAACGAATTACCGATTTATCTATTCGGGTATAGCCGTTATGCTTTTTTCACTTTGCGGAGTATTTATGAAAAACAGCGAAATATCAGCAATTATCTATGCTGTGCTGTCGCTTATACTCGGCGGAATTGTTCCGATAATAATTTATTCAAGGGAGGTGCGCTCATATGATAAAAAGACTTCTTCCGATAATGCTGGCAATTTTTCTGCTGACAGGGTGTAACGCAACGGAAGTCGCCGACAGAGTTTTTGTCAAGGCGATTTTTGCCGATATTTCAGGCGGAAATTTTTTGGTTTCTATTCTTTACACTACTCCCGAAGGCGAGGAGGAGATTTTCACTTCAAATGGCGACAGCTTTGAAAACGCTCTTGTATATGCTGAAAAAACTCTCGGCAGAAATGTCTTCACGGGGCATTGCAGAATAATTTTCATCGGAAAAGGCATTGAAAACCCTGTTGAAGATATAAAATATGTTGCAGAAAGCGGAAAATTCTCTCACAAAACGATTATTTGCAGGTGCGACGGCAAAAAGGTCCTTTCAGCCGAAAATATTGATTTTCTCTCGGATATGATAAAGGACGAAAGGGGGAAGGACTTCGGCACGCTGTTTTCTGTTTTTTCGGGCGATAAGACGGGGCTTCCCATTGTTACTGTAAGAAACGGGTTTATCGAGCTTTTATAGCTCTTTACAAACGGGAAGAAATGTGGTAAAATAGCGGTTAGGTACAGATTTTTATTTATGAGGTGAGCCGTTTGTCATTCAATAAGGACAATATAAGAAATTTCTGCATAGTAGCGCATATCGACCACGGAAAGTCAACTCTTGCCGACCGTATTCTTGAACTGACGGAAACCGTTGCGGTAAGAGATATGGAGGATCAGCTCCTTGACAATATGGATATAGAGCGTGAACGTGGAATTACAATAAAAGCACGCGCCGTAAGGCTGAAATATACCTCTCTTTCGGGGGAGGAATATTTCTTCAACCTTATCGACACTCCGGGCCATGTTGACTTCAATTACGAGGTATCCCGTTCTCTTGCCGCCTGCGAGGGAGCGATACTTGTGGTTGACGCATCTCAGGGAATAGAGGCGCAGACTCTTGCAAACACCTATCTTGCAATAGACCACGACCTTGAAATATTACCCGTTGTGAATAAAATAGACCTTCCCTCCGCGCGCCCCGAGGTAGTATGCAAGGAAATAGAAGATGTCATCGGTATTCCCGCTATGGACGCTCCCAGGATTTCTGCCAAAACGGGAGAAAATGTAAGAGATGTCCT
>CAMGJS010000140.1 GCA_946056455.1 uncultured Clostridia bacterium
TCTGCTCCCGTTTGTGCGCCCTGAGAATGTAAAGCAGTATTATCCCGACGATAAAATAGAAACCTATGACGACGCCGTTAAAGCAATCATTTCCCACGCGGAGATAAACCGCAGGGAAAGAAATGTCCTCATAGCGCACCAGTTTGTCACCAACAGCGGAGCAGAGCCCGTTAGGTGCGAGTCGGAGCAGATTACAATAGGCGGACTTGACAATGTTGACGCCTCGGTTTTTGACTGCTTTGATTATGTTGCGTTGGGGCATATCCATTCGGCACAGAGCATCGGCAGAGATTGCATAAGATACGCGGGAACTCCGCTTAAATACTCTCTTTCGGAGATAAAGCAGACAAAGTCCGTGACTATTGTCGGCATTGAGGAAAAGGGAAATGTCACGATAGATAAGATACCAGTTTCTCCAAAAAGGGATATGCGTATGATAAAGGGCAGACTTTCTGACCTTATGAAAACGACAATTTCTCTTGACGATGAGGATTATATCTATGCCGTTCTCACCGATGACGATGAGCTTTATGACGCTGTCGGCAAGCTTCGCTCAATATACCCTAACCTTATACATATTGATTTTGACAACAAGCGTACCGCCCATAACGCCGAGATTGCAATGGCGGAAAGCCTTGCAGAAAAGTCACCCGAGGAGCTTTTTGCAGAATTTTATCTTGCTCAGAACGGAACGGAGCTGACGGAAGAAAAGCTTGCGGTTGTCAGAAAAGCATTCGAGGAAGGAGCGACGGACCTGTAATGAAACTTATTAAGCTTACGCTTTGCGCTTTCGGTCCTTATGCCGAAAAGGCTGAGGTCGATTTTGAAAAGTTCGGTCAGAAGGGGCTCTTTCTCATAACGGGCGACACGGGAGCAGGCAAGACCACTATCTTTGACGGAATATGCTATGCCCTTTTTGGAAAAGCGAGCGGAGATAACAGAACTTCGGATATGATACGAAGCGACTTTGCAAGCGACAGCACACCTACTTATGCAGAGCTGATTTTCTCTCATAAAGACGAAATCTACACCGTGAGAAGAAATCCTTCATACAAAAGAAGAAAGAAAAACGGCGACGGCGAAACAGTAGAGAACGCCAACGCAACTCTTGAAACAAAGAACTATACCTGCGCCGGCGAAAAGAATGTCAACGCTGAAATAGAGGCTATTTTAGGAGTTGACTACAAGCGTTTCAAATATATCGGTATGCTTGCGCAAGGGGAGTTTTTAAAGCTTCTTCACGCTGACAGCAAGGAACGCTCCGAGATTTTCAGAAAGGTTTTCGATACCGCATATTTTCAGTCGTTTCAGAATGTTTTGAAAGCAAAAACCGCTGAAATTTCCTATTCTCTCGATAGAAACACCGACGCTCTTAAACAATACTTTGACGGGGTAAGTTCCGAAGACGAAGAAAGCGAGCTTGCAAAGCTTGTTGCCGAAAAGGATGTCAACAAGACTCCCGACCTTATCGCTATGCTCTCGGAGCAGAACGAAAAGGATACCGCTTTGCGCGATGAAAAGAAACAGCTTTTTGATACAAAGCGCGAGGAAATGCAGAAAATCCACACCGAGTATTCAAAGGCTGAGGAAACAAACAAGCTATTTGACGAATACGAGGCTCTTGACAAAAAGCTTGAACAGCTTGACGGAAAGAGAGAAGAAATTTCTCAGAAAGAAGAAAAAATCGCTCTTGCCGATAAAGCACTCACAAAGGTTATGCCCTTTGAAAGTGCAATGAAGAGAGAAAAACAGCTTTTTGACGAGGCGACAAAGGCTCTTGACGAACTCAAAATCGCCGCAGAGGACGCCGCTCCGAGACTTGAAGAGCTTGAAAAAGAGCTTGTGCATTGTCAGGAACAAATTCCCGAAAGAAACGCAAAGCTCAGCCGCATAGAACAGATAAAAAGACATCTGCCAAGATACGATAACCTTATTCTTCTTGGCACACAGATTGAAAAATTAAAAGCGCAGGACAGTATCTTTGAAGCCGCAGAAACAGCCGCAAGGGAAGCAGGCGAGTCCGCAAAGGAAGAGCTTGCCGCCTGCGAAAAGGAGCTTGCCGAAGTTTCGGACGCAGAGGTGCGTATGATTTCCTCTGAAACGAAAATTCAGAAAATTCAGCTCCGCTATGAAAAGGTCGAGGCAATGGCAAGCCTTACAAGAGAAATGCTCACGCTCAACAACGAACTGAAAATGCTCCGCAAGAGCTATTATACCGTTGAAAAAAGCTACAATAACGCTCTTGACGAATACACAAAAGCGGAGTTTGCGTTCTTCCGCTCACAAGCAGGCATAATGGCGTCGGAACTTCAGGACGACAAGCCCTGCCCCGTATGCGGTTCCTATCATCACCCCAACCCTGCAAAGATGGAAGAGGGCGCAGTGAGCGACGAAAAGCTTGCAGAGCTTCGCGAAGCAAGGGACAGACTCTTCAAAAGGCTTCAGAATGCGGCAAATTCAGCAAACGAAAAGAGTGCCGCATTTGAGCAGACCGCTCAGCACCTTAAAGCAGAAACAGACAAATTCTTCCCCGATATTGAAGTGACTATCACAAATCTGCCCGAGCTTATCTCTGCCGAGCAGAAAAAGCTTGAGGACGAAGCGAGGGAGCTTGAAGGCGAGCACAAGATTATTGAAGAGGCAAAGCAGAAAAAAGCCGAGCTTGAAACAAAAATCGCCGAACTTCGCACAAAAGTCGCAGACTCTGAAAAAACCCTTGCGGAAAAGATAAAAGAGCGTGCTGACACCGTAAGCGCCGTTAAGGAAAAGACAGCGTCCTATGAAAATGTTATGTCGTTCCTTGATTATCCTACAAAGGAGGAGGCTTTGACGGCAATATCCGAGCTTGAAACCGCTCTTGCCGAGATGGAAACTGCCCTTAAAAATGCAGAGACCGCCTATAACGAATGTAAGATACTTGTTGAAAACAACAGCGCAGTTATCAAAGAGGGCGAAGAAAGAAAGCAGTCCGCAGAAAACGACTATAACACAGCTCTTGAAGCGTACAAGACAGCTCTTTCGGAAAGCGGATTTGATGCCGAGGAGGCTTACAGGTCCGCAATCGTTGAAGAAAGCGTTCTGTCAGAGATGAAAAAAGAGGTCGGCGAATTCAATAAGAATTTCACCGCCGAAAAGGCAAGATACGAACAGCTTTCCGAGCAGGTCAAGGGCAGACAGCGTGCTGATGTTTCGGAACTTAAAGCTAAGAACGATATTCTTTCAAAGGAAACAGAAATCATCGAGGGTGAATATATAAAGGTAAGCTCACGACTTGACGGCAACGCAAAAACTCTTGAATTTATCAAGGAAAAATTTGCCCAGAGAACACGCCTTGAAGGTGAATACTCGTCTGTATGCGACATTTCAAAGACTGCAAACGGCGAGCTTTCGGGCAAGCAGAAGATAACCTTTGAGCAGTATGTTCAGCGGACATATTTCCGCAGAATACTTGACAAGGCGAATGAGCGTCTTTTGCAGATGAGCGAGGGAAGATACCTTCTCATTCAGCAGGAGGACGCAGACAATCTCCGCAGAAATTCGGGGCTTGAAATTGATGTTTACGATAACTTTACGGGCAAGCCGAGAACGGTAAAATCCCTTTCGGGAGGAGAAGGCTTCAAAGCCTCGCTTGCACTTGCACTGGGACTTTCAGATGTTATACAGAACAACAGCGGAGGAATACATATCGAGTCTATGTTCATTGACGAGGGCTTCGGCGGACTTGACGCAGTATCTCTTGAACAGGCGATAGGCGTTCTGAACAGCCTCACCCAGAGCGACAGACTCATAGGAATTATCTCTCATGTTCCCGAACTTAAAGAGCGTATCGACAAGAAAATCTATGTCAAAAAGACAATGACTTCAAGCGAGATAGTCTGCTCATAAAAAAATAACGGTATCGTGCAGAATGCTGTACGATACCGCTTTTTTTAATAAAAATAACCGCCTTGCCGTTGATGTGAAGCATAAAACCCGCACTCAGCAGGTGGGCAATGCCCCCATTGTTTCGCGCTCCCTTCGTCCGCAAAAGCGGGAGGTCTGCAATCCGCAACGGGAG
>CAMGJS010000141.1 GCA_946056455.1 uncultured Clostridia bacterium
GGAGCAGATTACTGCCGTTCAGGAGGATATCGAGAGCAGAACCTTCAACGCAACTTCAGGCGGAGGAGCAGTTGAAGTAGAAATGACAGGCAAAAAACAGCTCACTTCCGTTAAAATAAAGCCCGAGGTAGTAAACCCCGAGGATGTTGAAATGCTCGAAGACCTTGTTATGAGCGCTGTCAACGAATGTGTAAAGTCCATTGAAGAAACATCTGAAAAAGAAATGGGCGCAATCACAGGCGGAGTTTCGCTCCCCGGTATTCTGTAATGGCTGACGCTTTACCCCTTGTCCTTCTGGCTGAGCAGTTTGCAAAGCTCCCCGGAATAGGAATGAAAACGGCGCAAAGGCTCGCTTACTTTGTTATGTCTATGTCGGACGATGAAGTTATGGAATTTTCCGAGGCGATTATCAACGCTCACGAAAAAGTCGGACTTTGCTCAGTCTGTCAGAATCTGACCGATAAAGAAATATGCCCCGTGTGCGACGATGTCCGTCGTGACCACAGCGTTATATGCGTTGTCGAAGGACCGAAAGATGTTTCTGCATTTGAGCGCACAAAGGAGTATAACGGAGTGTACCATGTCCTGCACGGACTTATTTCTCCCATTGACAATATCACTCCCGACAGCCTTAAAATCAAGGAGCTTCTTGCAAGAATACAAAAAGGCGGAGTTGAAGAAGTCATAATGGCGACAAACCCCACAGTCGAGGGCGAGGCTACCGCTATGTATATCTCACGGCTTATAAGACCACTTGGAGTAAAAGTGACAAGGCTTGCGTTCGGCTTGCCCGTCGGAGCAAATCTCGAATATGCCGATGAAGTCACTCTCTTTAAAGCTCTTGAAAACAGAAATGAAATGTAAAAATAAAGGGTATCGGATTTCCATCCGATACCCTTTTTATTTTGTTTTAAATCATATCAACGGCCGTCATCTCGACCCAGGCAGGAAAATATCCAGCCCTCCTTGCAACGCCTCGTGACGGGATATTCGACCACCAGGTGCCGTAATAGGGGATAGCGCCCTGCATAAGAATTTCCTTTGTGAGAGCAGAAACAAGCGCCGTTGCCGTTCCTCTTCCGCGATATTCGGGAAGAACATCAATGCCAATCTGCCAGAAACGCTCGCTGTCGTTTGAAGCGCCCGCTATTGCATAAATGCTGTTGCCGTCCATAGCGCACACCGCCATAACATCGTGCCTGCCCAACTTGTCCTCATACATAAGTGCGTTTGAAAACCGCTTGTCTCCGTATAAAGAGGGGATAGCGTCCTCATCATAAATCTTCACCCTTATTCCCGACAAATCGGGGTAATAATAGGGCGAAACAGGCAGGTAATACTGGTTGAAGCTTCCTATCGCCTTGCCGAACTTTGCAAGCTCCCGGTTGATAAGAAATACCGCCTTTGCGTCAAAAAGCTCAACGCCTTTTATACTTCCGAGAAGATTTTCCGCAAAAGGTCTGATTTTCTCGTCAACAGTAGCAACAGCCCCGTTGCCGAAGGTCGCTATGCGAAAGAAGTCCTTTTCGTTTCTGAAAATTCTTCTGCCCGAAAGAAGTGACGAAAGGGTGACCGTATTTTTGATATTCAAAAAATCCTCGGGCTGACAGGACATATCAAGTGCCAACTGCACCGCCGCAGATTCGAGCATATCGTTTTTGAATGATGACACCCCTCTTGCTCCTTTCAAAAAAAATTACTTGTTCTTTGCGTTTACCTTTGCTCTTGTGTTGTTGTCAAGAATTTGTTTTCTAATTCTAATCGACTTAGGCGTTACTTCAAGAAGCTCGTCGTCCGCCATAAATTCAAGGCTGTCCTCAAGGCTAAGCTTACGGGGAGGAATAAGCCTCAAAGCGTCGTCGCTTCCGCTTGCTCTGGTATTTGTAAGGTGCTTTCTCTTGCATACATTTACAACAAGGTCGTCGCCCTTGGGGTTTGAGCCTACTACCATTCCCTCATAAACGGGTACGCCTGCTCCGATAAAGAGCGTTCCTCTTTCCTGAGCGTTGAAAAGTCCGTATGTGATACTTTCTCCCGTTTCAAATGCGATAAGAGAGCCTACGCTTCTTCTCTGAATGTCGCCCTTGTATTCCTGATAGCCGTCAAACACACTGCTCATAATGCCCTCGCCGCGTGTATCTGTAAGAAATTCGCTCTTGTATCCGAAAAGACATCTTGCTGGGATAAGGAATTCAATTCTCATTCTCGAACCCTGCGGATGCATCTTGACAAGCTCTGCCTTGCGGTTGCCCATCTTTTCCATAACAGAGCCTACACAGTCTTCGGGGACATCTATAAGAAGCCTTTCGATAGGCTCGCACTTTTTGCCGTCGATCTCTTTATAAAGCACTCTCGGGGGAGAAACCGAAAGCTCGTAGCCCTCTCTTCTCATATTCTCAATGAGAATTGAAAGGTGCATCTCTCCTCGACCGAGAACGCGCAGAGCGTCGGTGTTTTCTGTATCCTCGATTTTAAGCGAAACATCTTTTAAAAGTTCTTTGTAAAGACGGTCTCGTATCTGTCTTGAAGTTACATACTTACCCTCTCTGCCCGCAAAAGGCGAGTCGTTTACAGAGAATGTCATCTCAACGGTAGGCTCGCTGATTTTTATGAACGGAATAGGCTCGTATGCGGAGCTGTCACAGATAGTGTCGCCTATTGTGAGGTTTTCGATACCCGAAATGCAGACAATATCGCCCACCTTTGCTTCCTCGGCAGGCTGTCTTACAAGTCCCTCGATCTGATACATTGTAACGACCTTGCTGTTATAGGGCTTTTTTGTTTCGTGATAGTCGCCTACGATAACATTCTGATTGACTCTCATCTTTCCGCGCTCTATCTTGCCGATACCTATTCTTCCGACATAATCGTTGTAGTCGATAGAAGAAACAAGCATCTGCATAGGACCTTCCTCGTCGCCCTCGGGCGCAGGAATATGAGAAAGAATTGTATCAAAAAGCGGTTTAAGGTCCGTTCCCGCTTCATACTGACTGAGTGAAGCTGTTCCCGAACGGCCCGAGCAGAAAAGTATCGGGCTTTCAAGCTGTTCTTCCGACGCGTCAAGGTCGAGAAGAAGCTCTAACACTTCGTCGCCTATTTCATCAAGACGAGCGTCGGGACGGTCAATTTTATTTACAACGACAATGAGTTTAAGTCCAAGCTCAATAGCCTTCTGCGTTACAAATCTTGTCTGGGGCATAGGTCCCTCAGCCGCGTCAACAAGAAGAACAACGCCGTCAACCATTTTGAGAACACGCTCAACCTCTCCGCCAAAATCGGCGTGGCCCGGAGTGTCTATAAGATTTATCTTGACATTGTTGTAATAAACCGAAGTGTTTTTTGCGAGAATTGTTATTCCTCTTTCACGCTCAATGTCGTTGCTGTCCATAACTCTCTCTGCAACGGTCTGATTGTCACGGAATGTTCCGCTCTGTTTGAGCATTTCGTCAACAAGCGTTGTCTTGCCGTGGTCAACATGCGCAATAATCGCAATGTTGCGCAGATCCTCTCTTACCATTTCAATTACCTCTCTCATTTTCATAACAAAATAAAAAAACCTTGCAAAAGCATTGCAAGGTCAAGCATACCGAAACCGATATTTATTGAGAAAACAGTCGTCCTTTTTGCAGTTCGGCAAATTTTCATCCTGCCGCTTGCGGATAGCTTTTGGTGGGAGAGGGTGGATTCGAACCACCGAAGGCGTTGCCAGCAGATTTACAGTCTGTCCCCTTTGGCCACTCGGGAACTCTCCCATAAAATAAGGGGTACATAATATACCCCTTGGAGCTGGTGGACGGATTCGAACCCCCGACCTGCTGATTACAAATCAGCTGCTCTACCGGCTGAGCTACACCAGCATTATTAGTGCAGTAATTATTGTATCACAATAATATTTGCTTGTCAATAGTTTTTTGCAAATTTTTTAAAAAAATACAAAAAAGAAGAAAATTTGCCTTGCTGAGATAAAAAGGAACGATGGTCGGGGCGACAGGACTTGAACCTGCGGCATCTTGGTCCCAAACCAAGCACTCTACCAAACTGAGTTACGCCCCG
>CAMGJS010000142.1 GCA_946056455.1 uncultured Clostridia bacterium
AGTATAATGTTATTAAGTCTGATTATCTTGATTTTTGGGAGGAATATTGATTATGACATCATTCAGCGCAGTATTTGACAGCGTTAAAAAGTACATTCTGGAGGCTGAACTTATCACCTCTGTCGGATATAATTCCTGGATAAAAGGTCTCACGGCGGTTGACCTTGAGGACGGCTCTGTTGCCGTACTCGGAATAAACCACGAATTTGCAAGGGATATAGTTGAGAGAAACTATACAGATGTCCTTGAAAAAGGATTTTCCGATGTTATGGGGTTCCCCGTGACCGTTAAAATAATTGTGCAGGAAGACCTCAGAAATGAAATGTACGCCGCAGAAAGAAGCAAGGCGGAAATGGAAAATATCTTTGAGGGCGCAAAGTACGAATACACCTTTGACACCTTCATTGTAGGCAGGTCGAATGAATTTGCATACGCCGCCTGCACCGCAGTTGCAGGAAGCAAGTCTTCCTCTCCGATTTATAACCCCCTTTTCATTTACGGTCCGTCGGGGCTCGGCAAAACTCACCTTTTAACAGCTATTGCGCAGGAATTCAAAAAGAACCAGCCCTATGCAAATATAATCTATGTTACGGGCGAAGCTTTTGCAAACGAGCTCATCGGCTCAATTCATCAGAAAAAGGACACCTCGCAGTTCCATCAGAAATATCGCTCGGCGGACATATTACTCGTTGACGATATTCAGTTCATAGCAGGCAAGGAGTCCACGCAGGAAGAATTCTTCCACACCTTCAACGACCTTTACAAAATGGGCAAGCAGATAGTTCTCACCTCGGACCGTCCCCCAAAGGACATCAAAACCCTTGAGGACAGAATCCGTTCACGATGCGAATGGGGACTTATTGCGGACATTTCCGTTCCCGACTTTGAAACAAGAATGGCGATAATAAAGCGCAAGGCTGAGCTTTTACAGCTTGTTATCCCCGACGAAGTTGCAGAGTTTATTGCAAACAAGCTTAAAACAAACATAAGACAGCTTGAAGGAGCTGTCAAAAAGCTCAAAGCGTCAAAGCATCTTTTAGGAACACAGATTACAATTTCAATGGCGCAGAGCGTTATCAAGGATATTCTCACAGATTCACAGCCTATCCCAATCACCGTTGAAAATATCATAACAGAGGTTGCGAATGTATATAATGTCACCTCGGACGATATACGCTCAAACAAAAGACAACAGCAGATTTCCGTTGCAAGAAAGGTCGCTATCTACTGTATAAGAGAGATAACGGGACTTTCACAGGAAGCTATCGGCAGAGAGCTTGGAGGGCGCGACCACTCAACTATAACCTACTCACTTAATAATATTGAAGAGGCGCTCAAAAAAGACCAGCATTTAAAAGAAAGCGTGGACGATATCATTAAAAATATCAGGGATAAATAATAAAAAACTTTTCAACAAGTTTTTCTTTTCAACTTAACATTTACTCAACAACTCCACTTGGTAAAAATTAGGCTGTTAGTTTCAGTTAAGTCAGGTTGAAAACAAAAGAAAAATTTTTTCCCGATTTTACTTATCATTTTACTTCTTTTAACAATTTCCACATTCTCTACTACTACAACTATTCATTTCATTTATTGTTACAAAAAATAAAAAAAATTATTTTTTCATTATCTTAATTTTCAACTAAAATCATTTAAAGCGGAGGATACCATTATGACTAAATTCACCTGTAACAAAACTGCCCTTTCGGGAGCAATCGGAAATGTATCGAGAGCAGTTGCTCTTAAATCTACAATAACAGCTCTTGAAGGAATAAAAATAAAGGTTGTTGATAACAGAGTCGACCTGACAGGCTATGACCTTGAACTGGGCATAACAACTTCCATCGAGGCAAAGGATGTTACAAGCGGTGAATTTATTGTCAATTCAAAGCTTTTTGCCGAAATGGTAAGAAAAATGCCCGAGGATGAAATAACGGTCGAAGTTGAGGACTCAATGGCGACAAAGATAACAAGCGGAATGGCTTCCTGCTCGATAGTTTCTCTTCCTGCCGATGAATACCCCGATATTCCCGTTTTTGACAGAGAAAGAAGTCTTACTATTCCTCAGTCTCTTTTAAAGAATATGATAGGTCAGACAATTTTTGCGGTAGCAGTAAGCGAAAACAAGCCTATATTAACGGGTGAGCTTTTTGAGATTGAAAACGGTATCTTCAACCTTGTTGCAATAGACGGCTATCGTCTTGCGGTAAGGTCGGAGCAGATTGACAACAACGACTATTTCAAATTTGTCGTTCCCGCAAAGGCTCTCAAAGAGGTTTCAAACCTTATGATTGACGACGCCGACAGCAAGTGCAATATCTTCACAAGCAGAAAACACATTATCTTTGAAATAAACGGCTATTCTGTATTTTCAAGACTTCTTGAAGGCGAGTTCCACAACTACAAGGGCTCTATCCCCGAAAAGTCCACCTCAGAGGCTATTGTGGGAACAAGAGAGCTTATCAATTCCCTTGAAAGATGTATGCTTATTATCAGCGACAAGGCAAAGGCTCCCGTCCGTTGCATATTCGATAACGGAAAGATGAAGATTTCCTGCTCGACTATTATAGGAAAAGTAAGCGATGAAATAAACATTGACTTTTCGGGCAACGCAATAGAAATAGGCTTCAACGGCAGATTTTTCTTAGACGCTCTCAAAGCGTCAGAGACAGACAAGGTAAAATTCGGAATGACGGGCGGACTTTCGGCTATGAAGATTACTCCCCTTGAGGGCGACAAGTTCACATTCCTTGTTCTTCCCGTAAGACTTAAGGACTAAGGAGAATTTATGGAAAAGATAAATGTTGAGATAACTACAGAATTTATAAAGCTTGACAGCCTTCTCAAATATGCAGACCTTGTTGAAACGGGCGGTATCGCAAAAGAAATAGTTAAAGAGGGCAGAGTTTCAGTCAACGGAGAGGTCTGTCTTATGAGAGGAAAAAAGATAAGGGAGGGCGACATTGTCACCGTTGAAAATTACGAGATAACTGTCGCAAATAAAAAGATATGAACATAAAGCACCTTACTGTCAGAGGCTTTAAGAATATCGAAGAAATTGACGCTGACATAACTCCCACAATGAATATCTTCTGCGGAGAGAACGCAAACGGCAAAACAAATATGATAGAGACTATCTGGCTTTGCAGTGGTTGCAGAAGCTTTCGCGGAACAAAGGACAAGGATATTGTCGGCTTTGATAAAAATTCCGCTTTTGTTGAGCTTTTGTTTGAAAACAAAGAGCGTGAGAATAAAATCAGCTTTACCGTTGACAAGAATAATCCCAGGGACAAAAAAGTATTTCTAAACGGAGTAAAGAAAAAAAATCTTTCGTCACTTTTCGGAAATTTCAAGTGCGTTATTTTCACTCCCGAAGATTTGGAGCTTTCAAAGGGCTCTCCCGACAACAGAAGAACCTTTCTTGACATTGCAATTTCTCAGATAAAGCCCGTTTATGTTGTTTCACTTCAGAAATACAACGATACTTTGTCCCAGAGAAACACTCTTTTAAAGGATATTGCATTCGGTTCGGGCGACAGGGATCTGCTTGATATTTATGACAGACAGCTTGCAAAGCACGGAAGTTATATCACAATTTTACGGCGGGAATATTCTGCTCTCTTATATAATTTTGCAGGCAGAATTTATAAGGATATGTCCCGTGGACTTGAAACTTTAAGCCTTGCATATTCTTCAACTGTTTTTAAAGAAGATGTTGAAAATGATATGATGGAAGAATATTATTTTGACAGACTTAAAGCTGTCCGCGAAGACGATATTGAGGCAGGCTTTACCACAATAGGTATTCATCGTGACGATTTACTGCTTTATGTCAATAATCTGCTTGTAAGAGAATACGGCTCTCAGGGGCAACAGCGTTCAACAGCATTGTCATTAAAAGTCGCTCAGGCTGAGATATTGAAAGAAAAATCAGGGGACGCTCCCGTTATTCTCCTTGACGACGCTTTATCGGAGATTGACAAAAGACGGCAGGAATTTATTTTAAATGAAATAAAGGATATGCAGATAATT
>CAMGJS010000143.1 GCA_946056455.1 uncultured Clostridia bacterium
GGGATACCATATACATTGGCAAGCGGTAATAACATCGAATGTATTTTCGGGATAATCAATTTCCTCGGCGGGACAAGCATAGAAATCAATTTTCATGCCCTGACTGTCGGCAAGAACTTTTGCCTGTTCAATCTGGTTTTCAGAAATATCTGTTCCCGTCCATTCAGCACCGTATTTATACATATTACGGGGCAAAACTCCCGTTCCTGTCCCAATATCGAGAACACGCTGATTACTTTTACAAAGTCCGAGATTGAATATTCTTTCATAGAACTCTTCAGGATAGATATCCCTGTATTTAGCATAATCACCAGAGGTTTTTCCAAAATCAAAGGATTTGCCTTTGTCAATATTATTTATTATCATAATATCAATAACATTCTCTGCCGAGTTCAAAAGCCTTTTTATTAAGTTCAAGGAATTTAGCTGGCACACATTCTTCAATAGCTTTAAGCCATTCTTCCTTGTCAATGTCCATTTTTGTCGAAACGACGCCCATAAGGACAACATTTGACGCTTTTGCAGAGCCTGCCTCTTCGGCGAGCTGAAGCGCATTAACAGGAATAAAGTTTATGCCTAAGTCACGGAACTGATTGAAAATATCCTCAGGATATTTTGTTGCACCCGTTATAACAGGCATAGGGTCAAGCTTCTGTGTTGAAGTAATGATTGTTCCGCCTTTTTTAAGATAAGGAAGACTTCTTGCAGCCTCAAGCTGTTCAAATGAAACAATAAGGTCTGCTTCACCCTTTTCAACAACGGGAGAATAAACCTTGTCGCCGTATTTAACATAGGTAACAACAGAGCCTCCGCGCTGTGACATTCCATGGACCTCGGAAACCTTAACTTCATATCCCTGCATCAAAAGAACATGACCGATAATTCTTGATGCAAGAAGAGAACCCTGTCCTCCGACGCCGACTATCATAATAGATTTTGTATCCAATTTAAATTCGTCCTTTCGTATAAATCTTTATAGAAACTATTCAATAGCGTCAAATTTGCACAGTTCCTTGCAAATTCCGCATCCAACGCAAAGGGTATGGTCTATACAAGCCTTTCCGCCCTTAATTGAAATAGCAGGACAACCGAGTTTAAGACAAGCCTTGCAACTCTTGCACTTTTCGTTTGTTTTAAGAGGAGGATTATGCTTTACATATTTAAGCAAAGCACAAGGGCGTCTTGAAATAATTACGCTTGGCGCTTCAACAGCAAGTTCTTCAAGAATAGCTTTTTCAGTTTCGGCAAGATTATATGGGTCAACAACTCTTACTCTTTCTATGCCCAGAGCCCTACATAATGCTTCAAGGTCAACCTTTGCGGCAACATCGCCTTTAAGATTGTAGCCTGTTGTGGGATTTTGCTGATGTCCCGTCATACCTGTTATGGAATTATCAAGTATTATAACTGTCGAATTTGTAGAGTTATATGCAATATTTACCAGACCCGTCATACCGGAATGCATAAAGGTTGAATCTCCTATAACGGCAACAGATGTCTTTTCTTTTTCGGGGCGTGCTTTATTAAATCCGTGAAGCCCCGAAATTGAAGCTCCCATACAAACTGTTGTATCCATAGCACAAAGCGGCTGAGCGGCGCCGAGGGTATAACAACCGATATCACCAGAAACGGTAATCTTATTCTTTGCAAGACTGTAAAATACCCCTCTGTGAGGACAGCCTGCACACATAACAGGAGGTCTTACAGGGATTTCTGTCTGCAAAGCAGTATATTCTGTTGAAACTCCCTTTATTTTCTCTTTGATGATAGACTGCGAAAGCTCTCCTATAAATCCGAAAAGCTCCTTGCCTATAACATCGCATCCGAGTTTCTTGCATTGTGTTTCAATTATGTCGTCAAGTTCTTCGATAACATATACAGTTTCAAACTTTTTGCAGAAGCTGCGGATAATATACGAAGGAAGAGGATTTACTATTCCTAGTTTGAGATAAGAAACGCTGTCGCCTAAAGCCTCTTTTGCGTAAAGATAGGTTGTACCACTTGTAATAACGCCTATTTGACCGTCGTTCATCTCAATTTTATTGAGTATAGATGTCTCTGCTTCCTGAATAAGCTTTTTGGTACGCTCTTCGACAAATACATGTCTTCCTCTTGCGTTAGCAGGCATCATGACATTTTTTTGAGGGTTTTTAACATATTCTTTTAATGGTATATCTTCCCTTTCGCAAACATCAACGACACTCTGAGAATGTGCAACTCTTGTTGACATTCTGACAATTACGGGAGTATCGTATTCCTCGGAAATTCTATATGCCTCTTTTACAAAGTCCTTTACTTCCTGAGAATCAGAGGGTTCAAGCATAGGTACCTTTGATGCGGCCGCATGATGTCTTGAATCCTGCTCATTCTGTGAAGAGTGCATTCCGGGGTCATCAGCAACAGCGATAACAAGTCCACCGTTGACGCCTGTATAAGACGCTGTATAAAGAGGGTCTGCGGCAACATTAAGACCGACATGCTTCATTCCGCAGAATGAACGTGCCCCTGCCATTGAGGCGCCTATTGCAACTTCCATAGCAACTTTTTCGTTGGGAGCCCATTCGGCATAGACCTCCTCATATTTTGCAACCTCTTCCGTAATTTCTGTCGAGGGAGTACCGGGGTAGCTTGATACTACTTTACATCCCGCTTCATAAAGCCCTCTTGCAAAGGCTTCGTTTCCAAGCATTAGCTTCTTCATTTATGTATATGTTCCTTTCAATAAATTTTATCTGAAATCTACAAAGCCTACTTTTCTGTAAACCTTTGAAACGACCTTCTGTGAGATAGAGAGACCCTTCTGCGCTCCTTCTGTATAGCACTTTTTGAGATAATCCTTATCCTGCATCAGCTTTGCAAAATTATCCCTTACAGGCTGAAGGCTGTCGGCTACCGCCTCTCCTACTGCAATTTTAAAGTCGCCATAGCCTTTTCCCGAAAATTCTTTTTCGATCTCTTCAAAGCTTTTTGCCGTTACAGCAGAATAAATTGTCATAAGATTATTGATACCGTCTTTTCCATCGGCATATCTTATCTCAGTATCCGAATCGGTAACAGCTCTTTTGAATTTTCTGATGATTGTATCCTTATCATCAAGAATAAAAATTGTTGCATTGACATTTTCGTCTGACTTAGACATTTTCTTTAAAGGCTCCTGCAAAGACATAACCCTTGCGCCGACCTTTGGAATATACGGCTCGGGAATTGTAAAAAATTCACCGTATTTGTTGTTAAAACGCTGAGCAACATTTCTTGCAAGCTCAAGATGCTGTTTCTGGTCCGCTCCTATCGGAACAAGGTCAGCCTGATATGCAAGAATATCGGCGGCCATAAGGACAGGATATGTGAAAAGTCCCGCATTGACATCGTCTGCATGCTTCTGAGATTTATCCTTGAACTGAGTCATTCTTGAAAGCTCGCCGAACTGTGTTGAGCATGAAAGGACCCAGCTGAGTTCCGCATGAGTTTTTGCGTGGCTCTGGATAAAAACAATACTCTTTTCGGGGTCTATTCCGCAAGCCAACAAGAGAGCATAAGCCTGTAATGTATTCTGACGAAGCTTTACAGGGTCCTGCTTTACCGTTATAGCGTGAAGGTCAACTATTGAATAAATACAGTTGTATTCTTCCTGCAACGGTCCCCAGTTGCGAATTGCACCTATGTAATTGCCGAGGGTAAATGTACCCGTCGGCTGAATACCGCTAAAAATTATCTTCTTATCTTCCATTAAAATCACTCTCCGAACATTTCCTTAGTGAGTTTTCCGAGTATTTCTATTCCCTTTACTATCTGTTCATCCGTAGGAGTAGAATAATTGAGTCTGAATGAATACGATTTATCGTTTTCGTTTATTACAAACGCAGTTCCCGGAACAACCGCTACTTTATAATCGGCAACAGCTTTTCGGCAGAATACGGGCATATCTGCTCCCTCAGGGAGTGTCGCCCAG
>CAMGJS010000144.1 GCA_946056455.1 uncultured Clostridia bacterium
AGCTTGTTTGACAACAATTTTGACAACAAACAAAAATCGGGAGTGAATTCAACCACTCCCGGTTTCTTTTTATAAAATATTAAATTATACAGCCATCATCAATTTAATCACAATTCCCACAAGAGCAGCGCCGACAGTTCCTAAAACGCCCATAATGAGATTTAACTTTGTGTTGATAACAGCGAACTGCGTTTCGCCCTTGGCAAGCTGAGAGCGTTGTTCGTCAACCTGCTTTTCAAGGTCTTTTACAGTCTGACAAGGACAGGTTTTTTCTTCGTTATTCATCAGAGCTTTCCTCCTTATTCTCAGTTTCGATTCGCTTGGCGTCAACAAAGCCTTCTGCGAGAATATACGCTATAAGCGTTGAAGTCGCTCCGATAATTCCGACAACCTGCTCAATTTCCATATCGGGAATATTGAACGCAACAAGTATTGCCGTCACAAATCCTACTACTGCCGCCCAGAACTTACGGCTTGTCAATTTCTGTTTCCAATTGATGTTCATTCTTCCTGCTCCTTTCGTCTTGCCATTGATTGAGTCCAATGATACAGATTATTGCGTTAACCGCAAAAATCAACATTTGCGGAATGTCACCGTTTGCACCGTTGTGTATGGTCCAGTATATATTTGTTGCAAGCCACACAGCAAAAGACCACCTCTTGCCGAAAGCGTTTGCAATGGTCCCCACAAGCGTGACCAACATCATAATATATCCCATCAGATATACACCTCTTTCTCAGATACAGACAAGCCATATTTTTTTAGCAGAGCCTTAACCTTGTCCGCACTCTGCCTTGTCAACGGCTTGCTCTCGCCGATGATAATAAACTGTTTAATGCGGTTGACATTATCATACTGATACAGCTTGTACCGCTCGATAATGTTAATAAGTGTCTCTGTATAGTTCGGAGCTGTTGCATAACCGTCCTCATAGACTTTCTCGCAAGCCGTTTTATAGTCACGCTCTCCGATAAGGTTCTGATAGCGTGATAACCTGAGAAAAAGATTACTATGGTCTGCGACAGAAGTTTCCCAATCGGGATAGACCTTAAAACTATCGACTATATCAACCCGCTTTCCGTTTATGTATTCAAAGGTTTTGTAGTTCTTTCCGTTACCCTTGATGCCAAAAAGGTTATTGCTCTTTCTCGCGAGCGCCGATGTTCCCCAGCCCGACTCTAAAATCGCCTGTGCGATTGTAAGAGAGGCAAGGATCTTAGTTCTCTTCATATCGGCTGTCGCTAAGGGAATAATCCGTTGAAGAAAATTCTGTTGTTCTTCTCTCGTTGCCATACATTTCCACTTCCTTTCTTAAATATTTGTTTTTGCTCCACGCTCTTATGCCGTTCTGCCCTGCGTAGCAAAGAAAGATAAGTCCGTCCGTTCCCCACATAACACGCACTATTTCAGCCGAAAGTCCCTCGACAGTTTCAAGTCCCATAAAAGCGAGAATGTAGGAAATCGAGGTATAAATCAAACTTGCCATTACAAAAAGAACGATAACGACTTTTGAAAATTCGTGTTTAGGCTTTTTTCGCTTTTTTGCGGTCTTTTTTTGATTTTCGGATTTAACATACATCTTCATCTGTTTCATTGCTATTCACCCTTTTTGAGCATAGAAAGCAGTTCGGCATATTCAGCCTCGGTGAGCTTGCCGATAGCAAACATATAGTCAATTCTTTCCTCGATACCTGCTGTTCTGCCACACTGGATAAGCTTTACAAATGTTCTGAAAATCATAATTTCACCCCCCTTATTCTGTCAATCCGATTTCGAGCATTGATAATCGCATTTCGTGGTCTATCGCCATCTCCGCCATATCAGCCTCGAAGTTTTCTCTCGGCTTGCCTGTATACTTCCAGTAAGGGCGGTTATCATCGTCAAGATATAGCCCGTCCCCTTCCTGAGTTTCGTCCTGTTCGGGCAGTTCGTCAACGAAAACGCCCGTTTTTTCTTTTTCTTCCTTATCCCAGCCAAGATATTCAATATCTTTTTCGCCGTTGGACATAAACAGCGTACTGTTTACTTTTCTGTTTTCATCGATTTCTGATAAATAATACATAGCCTTACA
The DNA here is from genome assembly GCA_946056455.1 of uncultured Clostridia bacterium. Classification (GTDB taxonomy): domain Bacteria; phylum Bacillota; class Clostridia; order Oscillospirales; family Ruminococcaceae; genus RGIG4131. Next base: position 2,073 of record CAMGJS010000144.1, read on the forward strand.
CCCCTGCATAGATAATATAATTCATTGTGACAAACGGAGGCATTTTGTTTTGCGCCTGGGAACCGCCTGTTGCGTTCAATGAATAAGAGCCTTGGTTTGACATTGTGTTTGTTCCGCTGATAGTGAGCTTAGGTGTCGAGCCGGTTGTACCCGAGTTGCCATTACCATAAATCAGAACATGACTATGGGACGGCATTTCGTTGACAGTAAGAGTATGAGTTTTTTCTCCGCCCGTTTTGCCTGTTTTTGATGTCAGGATAATATCTTTATTCGCAAGAATATCGGCATCAAAGGCGGAGCTGAGCGTTAATGTATAGTAGCTTGACGACTGACTGCCCGATATTGCGGTTATAGTTCTTGTTTCACCGTTATATGTAACAATGTCGCCTATACCGTAAAGCATAAGTTCGGGCGATGTTGTTAGCTTTATCTTTAAAGCACCCGATGTATATACCTCGTATGTCTTGAAGGAATCATAGAAATTTCCGACAGCTATTCTGTTTCTCATGTCGGGCAGATTGAAAGTCGATGTTCCGTCACCCGAGCCGTATGTCGTGCCTATCGCCGAATACAATGCCGCATAGGTTTCCCTTGAAACTGCTGAGCCGTCACAAAGGAGCCACCCCGCAGGGATAGTTTCGGATGCGGTGGGAGTGATAATGCCAACCGGCAAAGTTGCAGATCGCATAAGATAATTTATCGCCGCGACAAGACTTGACTTATCTGCCGTACCAAGGTTATTAAGATTGCCTATTTCATTCTGCAGATGTCCTGCCGCGTCCTTATCAAGCTGTCCTTTGACATATTCCCATTCTGCGTTAAAAGCTCTTGCTGCTGCCGTCATTCCTGCACCTATAAGACCATTTGATGATACAAGACCGCACACAGGTCCGCTGTCGGATGTACTGCAAATCGTTGTATTAAGTCTCTGGTCGGTTATCATCGAGGCAGTAACACTTGTTGCGGTTGATGGCACTACTACAGTTGCAATAGCAATCTGCCACTGAGTATTTGTGCGCAATAGACTCTGCTCAATACCTTTCCCGGAAGCTCTAATCTGCGCCTTAGCCTTTATCTTGTTTTCAGTAAGATTGAGTTCTATGACGATGTCGGTAGTAGCTCCGGCGGTAACTGCAATAGACTTGACATCGTTGTTCATATAAAATGTTGAGCCGCAAAGAGCCATACCCTTTGAAATATTGACAAATAATCCGTTTCCTGCCGTTACTTCAAGAGCGTTGCCGAGAACAGTTATCGGGTCAACATCTGGGTCGTCATAGTCAATTTGACGGAATTTCGGGAAAACTCCGTCAGACATCTGAGCGCCCGTCCTCATCCGCTCTTCTGCGGCGGAGAAAGTATAGTATTCGGGGTCGTCGGGAGTTTCGGGCATATCAAAAGGCATTCCGAATTCTGACATATAATCACTCCTTATAGTTTATTTTGCATTTCGTTTCTGATTTTTTTGATGACCTTCGGCTTTTCATCTCCGAATGTCAGCTTAAGAGTAGTTTTTTCGCCGTCATAGGTACGCTCAGCGGCTGTTATCTGCGTGTTGCATACTACATTGCCGCTTTTTATGGTGACATAATCGCCGAGAGAATAAACCTTGCCGAAATCTTCAATACCGCCTGCTATTTCAACGGTAAAGCTGTCAATCGGCTTGTAGTTCTCGGCGTCTTTAAGTGCATAGCGTTCTATCTCGTCAACGCTGTCGCAGGAAACATTCATCTGCATTTCTCTGCGGTGCACTCCTTTGGGAATGTCGCCTTCGCGAATAACAAGCTCGGTAACAGCGTCAGCCTCAAGCGTTCCGCCCGACTTTGTAGCGTAAAAAGCGTTCTTTGCCGAGCTCATCCCGAC
>CAMGJS010000145.1 GCA_946056455.1 uncultured Clostridia bacterium
TATAGTAAAACAAAACACTTCTTGGAGGTTTTAGTAAATGTGCGGTTATGTAGGATTTACCAACACAATAGATAATTCAAATATCGTCCTTAACGAAATGATGGATTTAATCAAGCATCGCGGTCCTGATTCGGATGGAGCGTATATAGACGAAGATATAGCGTTAGGATTCAGACGACTCTCTATCATAGACCTTTCGACAGGCGACCAGCCTATTTATAATGAAGATAGTACAAAGGTACTTCTTTTTAACGGAGAAATATACAATTTTCAGGACATCCGTGAAAAACTTGTTTCAGCCGGACATATATTCAAAACAAAATCCGACTCTGAAGTACTTCTGCATGGATATGAAGAGTACGGAAAGTCGCTTCTTAATATGTTAAGAGGAATGTTTTCTTTTGTAATATGGGATAAAAACAAAAAGGAACTTTTTGGCGCAAGAGACTTTTTTGGAATAAAACCGCTTTATTATGCCGTTATGGGAGATACCTTTATGTTCGGTTCAGAAATAAAGTCGTTTCTTGCTCACCCGAAGTTTGTTAAAGAACTTAACGAAACAGCTCTTGAAAACTATCTTACTTTTCAATATTCTCCCACAACCGAGACATTTTTCAAAAATGTATGTAAATTGCCTGCGGCTCATTGTTTCACATACAAGGATGGAAAGCTTTCGGTAGAAAGATACTGGGAAGTCAAATTCGATGAGGACAACAAGCCTCAACTTGAAGATTGGGTCAACGAAATATCCGATATATTTAAAAATTCGGTGGAAGCACACAAAATTTCAGATGTTGAAGTCGGAAGCTTTCTTTCAAGCGGAGTGGACAGCAGTTATGTTGCCGCCGTTGCAAATGTCGACAAAACCTTTACAGTAGGCTTCGGAGAAGATGAAAGATACAATGAAATAGGATATGCAAAAGAATTTTCAAAATATATCGGAAAAGAAAATATAAGCAAGGTCATCACGGCAGAAGAATTCTGGAATAATCTTTCAAAGATTCAGTATCATATGGACGAACCTCTTGCTGACCCTGCTGCTGTTGCTTTATATTTTGTATGCAATAAGGCGTCGGAATATGTAAAGGTTGTGCTTTCGGGCGAGGGTGCCGATGAAATATTCGGCGGATACAATATATATAAAGAGCCTTCTTCCGCTCCCGCGTATAATATTATTCCGAGACCTGTAAGAAGGGCGATAGGAAATGTTGCAAAGAAGCTTCCTCAAAAGCGCGGAATAAACTTTTTGGTCAGAAGAGGAAAAGACCTTGAAGAAAGATTTATAGGAAACGCTTATATGTTCACCGAGGAAGAAAGAAAGGCAATCCTTAAAATAAAGACCTCCGCCCCTGCTCCTACAGAAATTACTATGCCTTTTTATGACAAAGTAAAAGATAAAGACGCTGTTACAAAAATGCAGTATCTTGACCTTCACCTTTGGATGACAGGAGATATTCTTTTAAAAGCCGATAAAATGTCAATGGCAAATTCACTTGAACTCCGCGTCCCATTCCTCGATAAAGAAGTTATGTCCGTTGCAGAGAAAATTCCGACAAAATACCGTGTCACAAAAGAAAATACTAAATTTGCAATGAGAATGGCGGCTTTGAGAGCTTGTCCTCCGCAGACCGCAAATAAAAAGAAGCTCGGCTTCCCTGTTCCGACAAGAGTATGGCTTAAAGATGATAAATACTATAATATAGTTAAAGAAAAGTTCAATAGCGACATCGCAAAGAAATTCTTTGATACTGACGCAATAACAAAATATCTTGACGACCACAAGGAAGGCAAGGCTGATAACAGCAGAAAAGTCTGGACAATATTTGTCTTTCTGATTTGGTATGAAGTTTACTTCTCTGATAAAAAGCCTAACGAAAATCTCTTTAAGCTTGTTTAAAATTAATATACTACTTGAAAAGCTGCGTATTTTACGCAGCTTTTTGCAGCAATAAAATATTTTTGAAAAAATTCAAAAAAGGTATTGACTCTCCCCTAAGGGTATACTCTAAAATGAAAAATGTGGAAAGGAGATGACATCGAATGCTCAAAATCGGCGAGTTTTCAAAGTTGTCGCATCTGACAGTTAAAGCGTTGAGATTTTATGAAAAAGAAGGCCTTCTGATACCCAAAAATGTCGATAAATGGACAGGGTATCGTTTTTATGAAACAAAACAGCTTGAAGACGCGGCAAAAATAAAAGCTTACAGACAGCTTGATTTATCCATTGATGAAATCAAAGCTATTATGAACGGCTCGGACGCAAAACTCATATTTGAAGAGAAAGCCAAAGCTTTACAATCGCAGAAAGAGGAAATTGATGTCCGTCTATCCATAATAAAAAATATTTTGGAGGATAAAAAAATGAAGTATCAGGTAACAGTAAAGGAAATTCCCTCAGCAATCGTGTACTACTCGGAAACAACGCTTAAAAATTACTCTGACGCAATGGAATTTATTCCAAAATGCGGAGAAGAATGTAAAAAGCTTAACCCTACCTTAAAATGTGCAAATCCGCACTATGAATTCTGCGAATATCTTGACGGCGAATATAAAGAGACCAATATTCGTATACGCCATAATGAAGCGGTAGAAACATTCGGAAATGAGAGCGACTTTATCAAATTCCGTGAAATACCCGCCACAAAGGTATTGAGTATATTCCATAAAGGTTCATACGAACAAATCGGAGAAGCATACGCTTATATTATGAAATATGCCGAGGATAACGGATACAAGGTTGCAGGTCTTGCGAGAGAATGTTATATCGATGGAATATGGAACAAAGAATCGGTCGATGAATGGCTGACAGAGATCCAGTTGCCTATTGAGTAATCTTAAAATAGCAAAACAAGCTGACAAGTAAAATTACTTGTCAGCTTGTTTTTTTTACATCAGAATGTAAGCTGTTCATAGTCTTCAAGGTCTCTTGCATAGCTTCCTGCGGCAGGAATGTTCTTGACACGGTATTTTTCAACGCTTTCTGCTATTTCTTCATTAACAACATAAGCAGATTCAACCTTTGACTTTGCTTTAAGCGTCATTACGACAACGCCTATTGTATTCTTTGTAGTTTTTGGTAAAATCATGCCCGAATTGAAAACAAGTACCTTTCCGCTTGTTGCTTTAATAAGAATATCCGTATTATCTTTTATCTCAATCATTTTAACAAGCGGATTTTTATCCGAGTAAGCGTTGCTTAACTTTTTCCTGTTAAGCTTTGTTTCATAGGCGTTTATAGGAACCTTTGCAACCTTTCCGTTTTCAAAAAAGAAAAGCAAAGTTTCGGAATAATCAACAGTAACCGCCATTGATACAAGGTTTTCTCCTTCATCAAACCCAAGCTTTGCAGGAATAAATTCACCAAGACCGCTCGCTTTCATATCGGTAAACTGAGAAACCTTGGTTTTATAAACCTGCGCTTTATCACTGAAAAATAGAATATCGGCTTTGTTTGAAGATTCTATTGAAAAAGCAATAGTATCCCCTTCTTTCAGCTTCTGTTCCCCACCCATGCGAAGAGAAAGCGGAGTAATTTTTTTGAAATATCCGCTCTTTGTAAGAAAAAGATTTACAGCATAATCAGGAATTTCTTCTTCCGCATCTTCTTCCTCAATTTCTCCTGCATAGATAAACTGAGTTTTTCTCGGCTGACCATATTTTTTCTTAACATCTTCAAGCTCGGAAATGATAATTTTGCTGACCTTTTTCTCGTCGGCAAGGATACCTTCCATTTCGGCAATATCCTTCTCAAGCTGTTCTATTTCGCTTATTCTGTTCAGAATATATTCCTTATTAAGATGACGGAGCTTTATTTCAGCAACATATTCAGCCTGGATTTCATCAATTCCAAAGCCTATCATAAGGTTTGAAACAACATCGGCTTCTTCTTCGGTTTCGCGAACAATTTTT
>CAMGJS010000146.1 GCA_946056455.1 uncultured Clostridia bacterium
CGAGCTTTCAATAACGGGTTAACCCTGCGAGGAATTGTTTTTTCAGAGCACTCTTATCGACTCCGCAAAGGAAAATCTTCTGCGAATAGCAAAGCAGACCTCCGGACTTGACATCGTTTCGATAGTCGGTCTGCCTTTTGGCTTTATGGGCAAGCTTTATAACTGCGCCGCCGTTGTTTTTAAGGGCGACATTTTAGCGATTGTCCCCAAAACAAATATTCCCAACTATAACGAATTTTATGAGGTAAGACATTTCTCTTCGGGTAAAGACGCCGATTTTTTTACAGAAATTGACGGCAAAGAGGTTTACTTCGGAATTAAAAGGGTATTTGAATGTGAAAATATGCCTGAATTTACCTTTGGAATAGAAATATGCGAGGATTTATGGGTAGGGAATACCCCGTCAGTAAAGCTTGCCGAAAACGGAGCAACCGTTATATTCAATCTTTCCGCAAGCGATGAGATTATCGGCAAGGCTGATTATCGCCGAACCATAATCAAGGCAAAGTCGGGAAGTCTGCTTTGCGCCTATGCCTATGCAGACGCAGGTGTGGGCGAGTCAACGACAGACCTTGTTTTTTCGGGACATTCGCTCATAGTTGAAAACGGCTCTGTTCTCGCCGAAAGAAAGCCGTTCGGCAAAGAAAATATAGTTATGTGCGATATTGATGTTCAGCGACTTGTCAGCGAGCGCAGACGCTGTACTACTTTCACTTCCTCCGATGAATACGGTGTTACCGAATTTTCATTGAAGATAACCGAAACAAAGTTAGAACGCGAATTTCCGCAGACGCCTTTCGTTCCGTCCGATAAAAACAGACTTTACGAAAGATGCGAGGAAATACTTTCCATTCAGGCAACGGGACTTATGACAAGGCTCCGTCATATCCGTTGTAAAGATGTCGTTCTCGGTCTTTCGGGCGGACTTGACTCGACACTTGCGCTTATTGTTACCGCCCGTGCATTTGATATGTCGGGACTTGACAGAAAGGGTATCCACACAATAACAATGCCCTGTTTCGGAACAACCGACCGTACCTACAACAACGCTTGTGCCCTTGCAAGAGAGTACGGCTCAACGCTTGAAGAAATAAACATAAAAGAAAGCGTCGGGGTTCATTTTAAAGATATTTCCCAAAATCCCGATGTCCACGATGTCACCTATGAAAATTCTCAGGCGCGCGAGCGTACACAGGTGCTTATGGATAAGGCAAATCAGTATAACGGAATAGTCATCGGCACGGGCGACCTTTCTGAGCTTGCTCTCGGTTGGGCGACATATAACGGCGACCATATGTCTATGTACGGCGTGAATTGTTCTATACCAAAAACCCTTGTCCGCTATCTTGTTGCTTATGAGGCTGAAAACTCCTCAGCTTCGGCTATTTTAAGGGATATTCTTGATACTCCCGTAAGCCCCGAGCTTATCCCTGCCGATAACGGAAATATCACACAGAAGACCGAAGATTTAGTAGGTCCTTATGAATTACACGACTTTTTCCTTTATTATTTCTTCCGTTTCGGATATTCTCCGAAGAAAATTCTGAGAATTGCAAAATTATCCTTTGACGGAAAATACGATGAAGAAACGATAAAAAAGTGGCTTAAAACATTTATAAGAAGGTTCTTCTCACAACAGTTCAAGCGTTCCTGCCTGCCCGACGGTTGCAAGGTAGGTTCTGTAACACTTTCTCCGAGGGGCGACCTTCGTATGCCGAGCGACGCTGTTTCGGCTTTGTGGCTCAAAGAGCTTGAATAACCCCTGTTATGAGGTGAAATTATGTCAAAAAAACAATGTTTTGATAACAGAGAGCTTTCGTGGCTCAAATTCAACGAGCGCGTTCTTGAAGAGGCGAGGGACGAAAATGTTCCCCTTTGCGAAAGACTTACCTTTGCATCTATTTTTCAGAGCAACCTTGATGAATTTTTTATGGTGCGTGTAGGCTCTTTATTCGATAAAATGCTTGTGGACCCCGATGAAAAAGAGAACAAGACCGATAAAACCGCAAAAGAGCAGATAGATGAGATTTTTCCCATTGCAAGTTCTCTTTCTGCGCAAAACGGCGAAGCATATTATAAGATAATTGAAAAGCTTGCCGATTACGGCGTTGAGCAGGTCAATTTCAGAGATGTTTCGGGCACCGAGGAAAAATATCTGTCAACATACTTCGCGACCGAGATAAAGCCCTTGCTGTCCCCACAGATTATAGACAAAAAGCACCCCTTTCCTTTTCTTAAAAATAAAGAGATTTACGCTGTTGTCTATATTGAAACAAAGAGCGGTTCGGCAAAGCTGGGAATAGTCCCTTGCGCAAACGGAGTTTTTGAAAGGGTTATTTTCCTTCCGTCGCAGGGTAAAAAGCGCTTTATGCTTGCCGAGGAACTTATTCTTCACTATGTTCCGACAGTTTTTGAAGGGTACAACATTCTTTCAAAATCCTTGATACGCATAACGAGAAATGCCGACATAGACCCTAACGAGTCGCTCGACCACGATGTTGACGATTTCAGAGAGGCTATGGAGGAACTTCTGCGCAAAAGAAAAAAGCTTTCTCCCGTCAGAATGGAATACACGAGAAAGCTTGGCGATGCGGCTCTTAAATTTATCTGTGAAAATCTTGAGATAGAAAAGTGGCAGACCTATCAGATAAAGGCCCCTCTGGACCTTTCATTCGTATTTTCACTCAGCGCAAGACTTTCCGAGTACCCAGAACTTTTCTTTAACAGAAGAGTTCCTCAGAAGTCGCCCGATATTCCCGAAAACAGTTCTGTTATCAGCCGAATTGAAAAGGGCGATGTTCTTCTTTCTTATCCTTATCAGAGCATAAAGCCGTTTATCAATCTGCTTAAAGAAGCAGGTTCGGATAAAGATGTTGTTTCGATAAAGATAACTCTTTATCGTGTTGCAAAAAACAGCAAAATTATTGAGGCTCTTATCGACGCCGCCGAAAACGGCAAAGAAGTTCTTGTTCTTGTCGAACTTCGTGCAAGGTTTGACGAAGAGAACAATATCGGTTGGTCAAAACAGCTTGAAGACGCAGGATGTACCGTAATTTACGGACTTGATATGCTCAAAGTACATTCAAAGCTTCTGCTCATCACCAAAAAAAGCGGCAGCGGAGTTAAGTTCATAACCCAGATAGGAACGGGCAACTATAACGAAAAAACCTCGGCGCTTTATACCGACCTTTCGCTTATGACAGCCTCGACCGAGATAGGTCTTGAAGCGGTAAATATCTTCAATGCACTCTCCCTCGGCAACTGCGTCGAGCATACAAATCATCTTCTTGTCGCACCAAAGTGCCTGCAAAATAAAATCATTGCAATGATAGACGACGAGATAGACTCCGCAATGTCGGGCAACCCCGCATATATCGGACTGAAACTTAATTCGCTCACCGATAAGGTCATTATCGACAAGCTTATTGAAGCCTCAAAGGCAGGAGTAAAAATAGACCTTGTCATAAGAGGAATATGCTGTCTTGTTTCTGGAGTAAAGGACTATACTGAGAATATTACCGTCACAAGCATTGTGGGAAGATACCTTGAACATTCAAGAATTTATATCTTCGGACAAGGCGAAAAGCGCAGAGTATATATTTCCTCGGCTGACTTTATGACAAGAAATACTTTAAGACGAGTAGAAGTCGCCGTTCCCGTTTATGATAAATCCATAGCGGACAGAATTTGCGGAATTTTCTCAACCTTGCTTGCCGATAATGTCAAGGCGAGAGTTCAGGGCAACGACGGTATTTATCGTTATAAAAAGGATAATTCGTCAGAAAAAATCAATGCGCAGGAGCTTTTCTTTGAAAAAGCCTATGAGGACGCGGCAAAAATAAAAGAAACCGCACCGACAGAGAAAAAGCCTTCGTTCATTGAAAAAATCAAGTCAATATTTG
>CAMGJS010000147.1 GCA_946056455.1 uncultured Clostridia bacterium
TATGCCTACAAAGCAGATGAAATTCCGTTTGAATATTATTGTTTCCGCAGTGTTTCTTGTTGTTATAGCATGGGTATTTATAAAGCTTTTTGCAACTTCCGTTACCGATAGTGCGTCATATCGCGCAAAAGCTAACAGCAGTCAGTTCAGAAGCGTTACCATACCTGCAAAAAGAGGAGCTATATATGCTTCTAATGGCGATGTTCTTGCGCAGTCGGCAACCGTTTACAATATCATTCTTGACCCTACAGTTTACCGTAGCGGAGAATATACACTTGAAAAAACTACAGCTCTTGCAAAAAAACTCAACGAAATGTTTGGCGTCGATGAGCAGAAGTTTATGAGTATGACCGAAGTTACGGGCGCAGGAGCAAATTATCAGAAAGTCGCCGCAAGGGTTGAAAAGAGTGCGGCGGATAAGCTCACTGAATATCTTATTGAACAGGAAATATCGACCTATGCTCTTTATACCGAACAATCAACAAGAAGATATTATCCGCAGAATGAACTCGGAGCAAGCGTTATAGGCTTCCTTAACGGCGACGGAGACGGAGTTTATGGTCTTGAAGCCTATTATGATGATTATCTTGCAGGCGTTGACGGCAGAATAATATCGGCAAGAAATGCAAAAGGGCAGGAAATGCCTTATAAATACGAGCGCGTTTTTGACGCTCAGGACGGTAATTCGATTTATCTTACCATTGACACTACTCTGCAATACTATGTCGAGAGAGAGCTTCGCAACGCTGTTATGACGCATAACCCCGAAAACAGAGCGTGTGCGATAATAATGAACTGTAAGACGGGGGCAATTCTCGCAATGGCTACCTGCCCCGGATTTGACCTTAACAATCCTGCCGAGATTTATGACGAGAATAAAGCTCTTTATCTTGACGAACTCAAAAATAATCCCGAGACTGCCGCTCTTTATGAAGAAGAATACGCAAAGGCGAGAGAGGCGCAGTGGAAAAACAAAGCGATAACCGAACTTTACTTCCCCGGCTCAGTATTCAAGGTAATAACGGGAGCTTCGGCTTATGAAGAAAGACTTATCAATAAGGACTCAACCTTTTATTGCCACACAATGAATGTCAGCGGAGTGGATTTTCACTGCTGGCAGCATAAATACAGCCACGGCTCTCAGGACTTCACAAAAGCAATGACAAATTCCTGCAACCCTGCTTTTATCCAGATAGGCGAACTGCTTGGAAAAGAAAAATTCTCGGCATACTATGAAGCTTTCGGCTTTACGGGAAAAACGGGAATAGACCTACCTGGTGAGGCGAAATCTTCAATTTATTATCAGGTTGAGGATATGGGACCTGTTGAGCTTGCGTCAAGCTCTTTCGGTCAGACGAATAAGGTTACTCCCATTCAGATGATAACGGCTTATTCAGCGGCTGTAAACGGCGGATATCTTATGACGCCATATGTTGTAGATAAAATAGTAGACCAGAACGGAACTGTCGTTAAATCTGTCGAACCGAATGTAAGACGACAGGTTCTGAGTGAAGAAACCTCGGCTTATATGCGCACCGTTCTTGAAAGTGTTGTAAACAACAACGGCGGAAGTAACTCATACATACAGGGCTACCGTATAGGCGGAAAGTCAGGAACATCGGAAAAGCAGGACGAAAACCGTGCCGAAAACCGTTCCGACCTTTATGTTTCATCTTATGTCGGCTTTGCACCTGCTGATGACCCCGAGATAATAATGCTTGTTATGGTTGACAGACCAACAGGTGCTGATTATTACGGAAGCGTCGTTGCTTCTCCCGTTGTAACGAATACATTCAAGGACGCTTTGCCTTATCTCGGTTATCTTCCCTCATACAGTGAAGAAGAATACGCAAGAATGCCTATTTATGTTCAGGATCTTTCGGGACTTTCTGTTGATGTTGCAAAGAACAGAGCCGAAAGCGACGGACTTAAAGTCAAGGTTATAGGAGACGGAGATTATGTTCTCTCTCATACGCCTGCAAGAAGCTCGTCAATATCGAGAGGAGGAACAGTCGTTCTTTACACCGAAGAAGGCTTTAAAGAAGAATACACAACAGTTCCGAATGTTGTCGGCGAGACGGTATCCGAGGCTAACAGAATTCTCGTTGAGGCGGGACTTAATGTCAAGCTTTCGGGAGCGTCGTCAAGAACGGACGCTACCGCCCTTATGCAGAACTGGGGCGATGGTTGTCAGGTTCCTGTCGGAACGGTTGTCGAGGTAACCTTTGCGGTACACGACAGAACAGGCTAAAAAAGAAAGGCGGCGAAATAATGCGACTTCACGATTTGCTTGAAAATAAGATAAAAACATCTCTGCCCGATATAAATATAAGCGGAGTTACAGATAATACAAAAGAAATAAGCGAGGGCGTTCTGTTCTTCTGTGTTAAGGGCAGAACCTTTGACGGACACGATTTTGCAAAAGAAGCGGTAGAAAAAGGCGCGGCGGCGGTTGTTACCGAGCGCGACCTCGGAATAGAAAATCAGATAATAGTTGACGATACAAGAAAAGCTTATGGTGAAATCTGCGCAAGCTGGTATAATCACCCCGAAAGAAAGTTAAAGCTTATCGGAGTAACGGGCACAAACGGAAAGACCACAATGACAACTCTTATCAAGGAGATACTCACAAAAAGCGGTCACCGTGTAGGACTTATCGGTACTATTCAGAACGAAATAATGGATAAAGTATATCATACAGATAAAACCTCTCCTCTTGTAAAAGACTATATGGAGCTTCTTTCCGAAATGGTGAAAGCGGGTTGCGATTGCGCCGTTATGGAGGTTTCATCATTCGCCCTCGAACAGCACAGAATAGGTCCGTCGCATTTTCGTGTAGCTGTTTTCACAAATCTCACTCAGGACCACCTTGATTATCATAACGGTATGGAAGAGTATTATAACGCAAAAAAACTGCTCTTTTCAAGGTGTGATACAGCTATTGTAAATATTGACGATGAATACGGCAAAAGGCTTTTTTCAGAGATTAAATGCAACAAAAAAAGCTGTTCTTTAAAAGTCAACGCCGATTATCGTGCCGAAGATGTTAAAATAACTCACGATAGTCTTTGCTATAATGTGGTTACAGCGGAAAAAAGTCTGCCTGTATCTCTTAAAATGACGGGCGAGTTCAACATTATGAACTCTATGCAGGCGGCGGCGGCTTGCCTTGAAATGCGTATCTCCGATGAAAAAATATCATCGGCACTTTCTTCCGTTTCGGGAGTAAAGGGAAGATGTGAGATTATTCCCACGGGCAAGGATTTTACAGTTATCTGCGATTATGCTCATAGTCCCGACGGAATAAAAAATATTCTTTCGGCTTTAAAACCCTTTGCAAAGAACAGACTTATCTGCCTTTTCGGTTGCGGTGGCGACCGTGATAAGACAAAGCGTCCGAAGATGGCGGCGGCTGCGGCGGAATATGCCGACAGACTTATCGTAACATCAGATAACCCTCGTAATGAAGAGCCCTCGGATATTATCAAAGATATTTTAGTCGGACTTGAAAACACAAATGTTCCTTATGATACGATAGAAAACCGCAAAGAAGCTATAAAACACGCTCTTATGATAGGAGAAAAGGGCGATATTATCGTCCTTGCCGGAAAAGGACACGAGGACTATCAGATATTGAAAGGATACAAGAAAATCCATTTTGATGAGCGTGAGATAGTAGCCGAACTTTTAAAGGAAATATAGGAGTTATTTATGCTTGCAATGTCACTTTCCGAAATAGCTTCCGTACTCGGCAGAGAAATCTCTGTCGAAAAAGAAGTCAAAGCAATATGCACCGATATTGAAGAGGTAACCGAGGGCTGTCTTTTTGTTGCTCTTAAAGAGCAGGAAAGCGACGGTCACGGTTTTGTGCGCCGTGCCGTTGAATGTGGAGCG
>CAMGJS010000148.1 GCA_946056455.1 uncultured Clostridia bacterium
ATTGCGTTTTCAAACGATTACTGGATGATGGACCCGAGAACCGACCCCATTGTGCTTATTTTACCCGAAGAATATTTTGCCGCTTGTACTGCTCTTATTGCAGGGCTTATCATTCTTTTTTCGGCGGCGGCTTTTGTTGCATATAAGATACTTAAAAAGAGAGAAAAGGTGTAAAAAATGAAATTACTTTTTGTGGGAGATATTGTGGGAAAGTCGGGTTCGGACTTTTTTGCTGAAAATATCTTTAAAATAAAAAAAGCAAAGGACATTGATATAACCGTTGTCAACGGAGAAAATTCGGCTCAGGGAAACGGTATCACAAAGCAGAGTGCCGAGTTTTTGTTATCAAACGGAGCAGATGTCATAACAACGGGCAACCATTCGTTCAAGAGAAGAGAATCGGTTTCTATCTATGAAGAAAGCGACATTATCCTGCGCCCGTCAAATTATCCCGAGGGAGTTATCGGCAAGGGCGTTACAACTCTTGATATGGGCAGATACTCAATAGCTGTCATAAATCTTATGGGGGTAGTCTATATGGAGCCTATCGGCAACCCCTTTGACGAGGCGGACAGACTTTTAAAAGACATTTCCTGCCCTAATATTTTTGTGGATTTTCACGCTGAGGCAACCGCCGAGAAAAAATGTATGGGACAATATCTTGCAGGCAGGGTTACAGCCGTTTTCGGAACGCACACCCATGTTCAGACCGCTGACGAAACTATAATAAACGGACATACCGCCTATATTTCCGATGTGGGAATGACGGGGGCGGAAAATTCCGTTCTAGGCGTAAAAAATGAGCTTGCCGTTGAAAAAATGCGACTTCATTACCCCGTAAGGTTTGAAGAGTCCGAGGAGCCTTGCTTTTTAAACGGAGTTGTGGTCGAGTTCGACGAAAAATCGGGTAAAGCAAAAAGTATTGAGCGTATAATATTAAGGCAGGGTGATGATATTGGAGCATAAGGACTTCAAGGTGTCGGCTTATTCAAAGGTGCAGTCATTGTCGGGTGCAATAATAGGCGCAATAGGCGACGGCTTTTCGCCAAGGCTCTATGCTGTCGGCGCGGGAGCTGTCAATCAGGCGGTAAAAGCTTGCGCCGCCGCAAAGCAAAGGTGCGATAAAAAGCTTTGTTTTGATATTGATTTTTTTGACGCCGAGATAGGAGAAGATACCAAAAGCGGAATTGTCATCACTATATCATATTAAAAAAATAAAGGTACCGAGTTTTCGCTCGGTACCCTTTTTAGTTGTTTATTGTGCTTTATCAATATTTTCAAGCTCTTCTTTTGAAAAGAGCCTTTCGTGGTCAAGAAGCAGTACAATGTCCCCCTTGACCTTGCCGACGCCCATAACATATTTGCCCGAAGCGTCAAGCGTTACAGCAGGCGGAGGAGAAATCTCATCGGCAGAAATATCTGTCACTTCTTCGACTCTGTCAACGATAAAGCCTATTGCCGTTTCGCCCATATCTATTATAATAATGCAGGTGCGCTTGTTGTATTCGGTTTCAGCCTTTTTAAATCTGAGGCGCATATCGACAAGCGGAATAACTCTGCCCCTTAAATTGATTATGCCCTTCATATAATCGGGACTTTCAGGGACGGGGGTTATATCCTGAATTTCGATTATCTCAATGATTTTCTTAATCGAAAAGGCATATCTTCTGCCGTCAAGCAAGAATGTGAGATACTTGCCTGCCTTTTCCTTATATCCAAAATTTCCTTTGTCTGCAAGGTTCATACTAAAATCTCCTTATGTCAGCTATTAAGTCTTTTTGTGATATTTTCGGCAATTTCATTTAAAGGTAGCTGTATTTCAACAGCGCCTGCCTTGAAAGCCTCCATCGGCATACCGTATACAACGCTTGTTTTTTCGTCCTGCCCTATGGTGTATGCTCCCGCCTTTTTCATCGAAAGCAGTCCCTTTGCGCCGTCAGCGCCCATTCCCGTGAGGATAACGCCTATTGCGTTTTTCCCCGCTGATTTTGCAACGGAATCAAAAAGCACATCCACAGACGGACAATGCAAGGGCTTTGTCTTATCTTCTTCAAGAGATACATAATATCCGTCGCGGTCGTGACGAATTATCATCTGAAAACCTGCTTTTCCCACAACGCAAAGACCTTTGTCAAGCCTCATACCGTCCCTTGCTTCAACCGCCCTGAAAGGACAGTTCTTGTCAATCCTGTCGGCAAGCATTTTTGTAAACCCCTCGGGCATATGCTGAACTATCGCAATAGGCGGAATGTTTTTCGGTAGCTTTGTGAGTATCGTCATAAGAGCGTCAGGTCCTCCTGTTGAGGAACCTATCGCTATAATACTGTCTTTTTTCTCGGCGGTG
Organism: uncultured Clostridia bacterium; assembly: GCA_946056455.1. Classification (GTDB taxonomy): domain Bacteria; phylum Bacillota; class Clostridia; order Oscillospirales; family Ruminococcaceae; genus RGIG4131. The sequence continues at coordinate 2,345 of CAMGJS010000148.1, forward strand.
ATATTGCAAGAGGGCTGTTTTGTTTTAGCAAAAAGAGGGCTTTTCTTTTCGGGGACAAGTACCTTTGCTCCCTTTGCTATTTCGATTTTCTTTGAAAGCTCCCTGAAAAAAACTTCGGGGTTTTCAGCCTTGGTATCGGGCTTTTTGATAAAATCCACCGCCCCTGCCGAAAGCGCTTCAAGCACATTGACAGACCTGCCCGAAACGATAATAACGGGCACGGGATATTGAGGAATAAGCTTTCTTAACATTTCAATGCCGTTCATATTGGGCATTTCAAAATCAAGGGTGACAACATCGGGCTTTTGTGCAATTATTTTTTTTATTGCAACAGATGGGTTCTGCTCGATACCGATAATTTCAACTTCGGGGAAGTGCTTTGAAAGCCCCGATGAAAGAAACTTTGTAAAAAAAGCCGAATCATCGACTATAAATAATCTTGTACGGCTCCTTTTAAGCATAATTTCCTCCAAAAACTATCTTGGTCTTCTGTAAATAGCAGGCTCGACATATTCAAACCTTGTGTTCGGCGGAACATTCTCCGCGTGTCCGATAAAGAGGTATCCTCCTGGTTTAAGGCAATCGTAAAGCCTTTCGATAAGGTCATTCTTTGTCTTGGCGTCAAAATAAATCATAACATTTCTGCAACTGATAAGGTCAAAGGGCTTTTTATAGCGGATTTCGTCCATAAGGTTGAACTGGCGGTAAACGATCTCTTTTCTTATTCTGTCGCACACTCTGTAACGCTCGTTATCCACCTTGACAAAATATTTCTTCATCCATTCATCGGGTACGCCCTGCAACATATCAACAGAATAGATACCTGCAAAAGCCTCTGCAAGAACTTCTGTCGAAATGTCTGTCGCAAGGATTTTCAAATCCCACCCTTGTCGCCTTGTACCGAAGTATTCGTCAATGGTCATAGCCATAGTGTAAGGCTCCTGCCCCGACGATGACGCCGCGCACCATATTCTTGCGTCGCGGTCCTTGACTGTCCGCTCAATCTGTGGCAACACCGTGCTTTTCATAAATTCAAAGTGTTCGGGCTCTCTTAAAAAGAAGGTGTGGTTCGTTGTCAGCTTGTTGACAAACTGTTCAAGCTCCTGGGACGGCTCGCCCGTCAGAATGGTGTCAAGATATTCCTTGAACGACTTGTATCCCTTTGCTGAAACAGTATTGATAAGGCGCCCCTCCACAAGTATCCGCTTTTTTTCAAGATTTATTCCGTAATGCTTTTTGATATATTCGACAATTCGGATAAAATCGGCGTCTGTAAGTGTTATCATAGGGACTATCTCTCCATTACAAGGGTTTCGCAGTCAAGCAAAAGCTTTATCTCGTCGTTAGATTCGATAATATACTTTATAAAGTGGTTCATATTGACATTTTTGTAATCAGGAGTTGAAGAAATCTCTTCGGGAAGAACTCTTGCAACCTCTCTTACTCTGTCAACGATAAGTCCTACGGCAAGACCGTCCCAATCGACAACGATAATGCAGGTGCGGTCGTCGTATGGGATTTCTTCCTTGCCAAAGCGTCTTCTCAC
>CAMGJS010000149.1 GCA_946056455.1 uncultured Clostridia bacterium
GGAATCCGGCACCGGGTCAGCGCTTCCGCCAGAATGTAGGCCTGGGTAGCAAGCTGCTCCTGCCGCCGGTTCTGGGAGGCGGAGGCGTCCAGCAGAATGTCCACAATCAAACCCCCCAGGGCGTTGGGCTGCTGCCGGTCAAAAACCCGGCCGTCGCCCAGGGCTGAGGCCCGCCAGGCAAGAGAGGGAGAAATCGCAAAAACCGTTCTTATGCCCGGGGACCCTTTGAGAGCAAAATTCATCGCCGAAAATTTTTTGACAGATGTCAGACAGTATAACTCCACAAGAAATATGCTTGGCTTTACGGGAAAATACAACGGAAAAGAAATCTCCGTTCAGGGAAGCGGAATGGGTATCCCCTCCATAGGCATCTATTCTTATGAGCTTTTCTCTTTTTACGGAGTTGAAAATATTATCAGAATAGGCTCGGCGGGAGCGTATGCGGACGAGCTTGACCTTGGGGACATTGTTTTTGCTTCGGGAGCGTGCACCGACTCGAATTTTATGGCGCAGTATGACCTCCCCGGAACATTTGCGCCCATTGCCGATTTTTCACTTCTTCGCAAGGGAATAGAAACTGCGGAAAAGTTAGGGATAAGCTATAAGGTCGGCAATGTTGTTTCGTCGGACGCTTTTTATCACGCCCGTGAGGACAGCAACGACAAGTGGAAGTCAATGGGCGTTCTTGCCGTTGAAATGGAAGCGGCAGGTCTTTACTGCAACGCGGCAAAGCTTCACAAAAAAGCGCTCTGCCTTGTCACCGTGTCCGACCATATCTATAAAGGTACTGCCCTTTCCGCCGAGGAAAGAGAAAAGACCTTTACCGATATGATGAAGATTGCTCTTGAATTTTCTGATAACTGATTGTATAAAAACTCTTTATTATTACAATAAGTTATCTGCAAATTGTAATTTATTCATAAAATTATACAGATTGTAAAGGGATATTAAAATGAAACTGAAAAAAATACTGAGCGTTGCACTTTGTCTTTGTGTTGCCATTTCTGTGACCGCATGCAAAAGCTCGTCAAAAACAATAAGGGTAGCTACAAAGATAGGCACCGCTCCTTATGAATATCTTGACGGCGAAAAGCTCATCGGAATTGACATTGATATATGCAGAAAGGCGTTTGAAAAAACCGAAGTAATCGTCAACGACTACCCCGACAGCGAGCTTTTTGACATTCTCAAAAAAGGCGATTGCGACATTGTTGCGGCGGCGATAAGCGCTGATGACGAGCGTCTTGATGATGTCCTCGTTACAGAGATTTATTCAGAGACCGAGCTTGTGATAGTCGTGAAGAACACATCGAACATCAAAACTCACTACGGACTTGTGGGGAAGAAAGTCGGCTTTGTTTCAAATTCCGTTGCAAAGGAATATGTTTCGGGAATAAAAAATGCCGAGGGAATGTCCTACGAAAAAGGCTCCGACAGCATAAGAGAGCTTCTTGCAGGAAGAATTGACGCGGTTGTTCTCGACTCCTCCGTTTCGGACATTTACATTGACGAAAATATAGGTCTTGTCAAGATAGAAAAGCCGATATACGAAAAAAGCTATGTTATGGCGGTAAGTCCCCAAGAGCCCGAAGTCTTTGAGGCTTTGCAGGCGCGTCTTGACGAGATGAAAGAGGACGGCACTCTTGACAAGATAATAAACTCATATATTTCTGCGGAATAATTTTTAAGGAGCGTCTATGAAACGATTTTTTGATATACTCTTGAAAGCTGTTGTAACGGGATTTGCAATAGGAATAGGCGGTATTGTCTATCTCTCCTGCGACAATAAATATATCGGTGCTACGCTTTTCGGCACGGGACTTTTTGTTATTCTCACCTTTGGTCTTAATCTTTTTACGGGAAAGGTCGGATATGCCGTTGAAAACAAGCCTGCCTATATTTTAGACCTGCTTATTATCTGGCTCGGCAACCTTATGGGAACGGCGGCAACGGGACTTCTCGTTCTGCTGACAAGAATTGCCCCCATAGCAGAAAAAGCAAAGGCGATGTGCGAAACAAAGTTATCGGACAACCTTTTAAGCATATTTATTCTTGCCTTTTTCTGCGGAATGTTGATGTTTATCGCGGCGGACGGCTACAAGAACATTAAAAACCCCACAGGTCAGGTTTTTGCAATCTTTTTACCCGTTGTTGTCTTTATCCTATGCGGATTTGAACACTGCGTTGCGAATATGTTCTACTTTACGGTAGCGTCGGCGTGGTCGTTAAAATCATTCGGTTATCTCATTATAATGTCACTGGGCAACGCCGTGGGAGGAATGTTCATTCCCCTTGTAAGAAAAGGCTTTTTAAAATAAAAAAATAAAGGGTACTGCCGTTGTGCAGTACCCTTTTTCATTTCCTCTATTAATATCCGAGCTTTGTTGAAACATAAGTTTTGTCGTTGCAGAATTCAAGTGCAGACTGACGGTTGATTCTGCCGTCTCTGTAAAGAGAGAGGATTGAATCGTCCATAACCATCATTCCTGCCTTTGCGCCCTGCTGCATAGCTGTTTCAAGGTTGTGGCACTTATCGGCACGGATAAGGTTCTTTACAGCGTCGGTACCAACAAGAACTTCTGTTGCGCATACTCTTGAGTTGCCGTCTGCTGTGGGGATAAGCACCTGAGAAACAACGCCTTCAAGTGTCTGGGCAATCTGAACGAGCATCTGTGAACGAATCATCGGAGGACAAGCGTCGATAATTCTTCCGACTGTTTCAGCCGCACCCTTTGTATGAAGTGTTGCAAGAACGAGGTGACCTGTTTCAGCGGCTGTAACGGCAAGCTGAATTGTTTCAAAGTCACGCATTTCTCCGACAAAGATAACATCGGGGTCTTCACGCAAAGCACTGCGGAGCGCAAGGTCGAAGGTCTTGACATCTCTGCCGACTTCACGCTGATGGATAAGTGCAAGGTCGGGCTTGTATCTGTACTCTACGGGGTCTTCAATAGTGATGATATGACAAGCACGGTTCTTGTTTATGTAGTCAATCATTCCCGCAAGGGTTGTTGTCTTACCTGAACCGGTAGGACCTGTTACAAGGATAAGTCCGCTCTTTCTCTGAGCAAATTCTGTGAGAACATGAGGGAAACCGAGGTCGTCAAGTGACTGAACCTCAGCGTTGAGCAAACGGATAGACGCCGCAAGCTTGCCCATCTGATGAAATACATTTACACGCTGTCTTGCTCCCGTTGAGATTTCAAACACAAAGTCAAGGTCCTCACCGCTGTTGAGCTTCTGTTCCTGCTCTGCCGAGAGCATTGAGAGGATTGTTCTGTTGACTACCTGTTCGTCCATATCGTTAAGACGGACAAGGTTGCCGTTTATTCTGAATACTGTGGGAGCTCCTACTGTCATGTGAATATCCGATGCGCCGTTGTTTCTTGCCGCCATAATAAATTCTTCAAAGGTCATAGCTGTTACTCCTATCTTACTTTATTTTGAACTGAATTCCGCTTGCCGAAAGATAAACATCTGTGCAGATATTCGCAATACGCTGATTAACCGTTCCCAGTATTTCTCTGAAAAGTCTTTGTTCTCTCTTTTCGGGGCAAACGGAAAATCCCGGCTCTATGGTGATAATCAGAAGTTCGCCGTTGATTTCCTTGACTGTTTCGATAAGAGAAGTGAGCTTTTCTATGATTGACTTTTCAATCTCTTTTTTCTGTTCCTCGGTCATTTCCTCAGGGTTGGGGCAAGCCGCATACATTTCTCTTGAAACATAAGCGCCAAGACCGTCAAAAATGGTGAACTTGTTTCTGTCGATATGCTCGGCAGGGTTCTGGACATCCTTGATAATAGTCCATTCAATGCCGTTTTTCTTGCTGTTGTATTCTATTCTGTCGGCTATTTCCTTGTCAAGTTCCTTTTTCATACAA